>NZ_KZ454944.1:685744-985744 GCF_002797415.1 Bacillus alkalisoli | reverse complement strand
CCTTTTGTTCAGCCCTTATAGGAGTATTTAATTCCCATCCTTCTCCTAACAAGATGCAACCGCTTTTCACTTCATCTACTGCATTACGAATGTCATTCATCGTATCTATGTCTAAAATTCCCATTAGGTCAAAACGAAAGCCATCCACGTCAAATTCTTTTATCCAATACAGGATAGAATCCAAGATGAACTTTCTTACCATTTTTCTCTCTGAGGCAATATCATTTCCAACCCCAGTACCATTAGACGGCATCCCATGTTCATCATGTCGAAAATAGTATCCTGGAACAATTTTTTCAAAAGAAGATTCTTCTCTTATAAATACATGGTTATAGACCACATCTACTATCACTCTAATGTTTTTCTTATGAAAAGTGTCCACAAGTTGTTTCAGCTCTTTTATTCTTGAAAGTGGATTCGTCACACTTGTCGCATAACTACCTTGTGGTACGTTGAATAACAGTGGGTTATACCCCCAATTGTATTGCTTATCAGGGTGTAATTCATCGACTCCTCCGAATGTATTGATAGGTAGTAATTCCACATGGGTTATTCCTAGTTCTTCTAGATAGTTCAAACCAGTTATATGATTCGAAGATGTCTTGGTGCCTTCTTCAAGAAAAGCTAAATACTTCCCTTTTTGCTTCAACCCACTTTCTGCGTGGATGGAAAAATCCCTCACATGTAACTCGTATATAATCGCGTCTGTTATGCTTTTAAAAGGTGGAAGGGGATGAATGGCCATCCTTGTTTTTTCTGGGTTGATGATGATACCTGCTTCAACATTTGCGCTTACTGCTATTGAATACGGGTCTACTGCTTCACGCCAGACTAAATTTACACAAACTAAAAATGTATAGGTAAAATACTCTAAGTCCCCGTTTACAGTTAACCTCCATACACCTTTCTCTTCTCGTAACAGACTATATAAATTTTCATTTCCATTCAGCTCGATAATTTTTACTTTTACAGCACTTGCACTTGGAGCCCATATTGTAAAAGTAGTATCTGTTTTACTGTACGTGACTCCTAAATCATTACAATCATAATAAAACAATTCATCCCATTGTTCTGTTCGGATGACTGCACCAATTTGTAAGTCTGTTTTTCTACTATGTTCGTCCGTTATCCAATATTCAACACCGATTTGTAGTGGTTCTTCTAGCTGGCAAATGTACTTTATTTTATCTGGCAGATCAATTTTTTCGCCGATTCGCAATGACTTTGGGGGTAATGAGTTAGTTTCTAATGTGAAACTATTACTTAGACCACTATATTCACTTTTGGGCAATAATACTGTAATACTGTCTAATTTATCTATAAAGGCTTCGAATTCTCGCTTAACAGTAATCACCTATTCATTACACCCCCATACCCTTATATTATTTCCACTCAGGACGTTCTACATAACTTGATTGACATTGTTCTAGTAAAGTAGCTGCTGCTTTTAATTGACTATGTTTAATTGGCAATGAAAATCCCCTCATCTGTTGAAACCAGGAATCGTAATTTCTTTTATCGTAAATTTCGATATCAGATTGTTTATCTGGAAAATCAATGTACGAATTTTCACTTAAAATTAATTTATGAATAGGAAAGGTAACATCACTTGCTATAAGAATGTTCTTAACAATATTCCCCATTCTATTCAAGCTGATAGCTGGATTGACGATTTTCTTTTCTGATTCTCCATCTCGCAATTGCCAAAATCGATCATTCTTCCCAATTAACACACTTTCGTCTTTTACATCCGTCATATTAATACATTTGATTTCACCTGGAGTGACCAAAATGATTTCTAACTGAACAGGAGCTTGTTTTACTAAAAAAATAGGATTATACATAACTAAAAATGTATCAGGAAATCGTTGTAGCAAGTATTTTAACCTTTTATCTTTTTTATATCTTACATCTAAGAAAGACTTATCTCTTATAGTGGAGCTTGCCCATTTTAATTGATACGGGTATAGCCCATCAAGGAAGTATTGTTTTTCGCCCTCTTTTGATAAGTTCAATGAATTTGCCTTCTTAAAATATTCATGCAAATCATCCTCTTCACCATTTCTCTCGTAGGTTTTTACATTAAACTCTTCCTCTTCATTTTGTTTCTTTCTTTTAAAACCATTCTTCAAGAAATCTAGGAGTTTATTATTACTATCTTCTTCTTCCATCAGAGAAAAGGGGAGTTCATCTTCTTCTATTACATTTTTTCGGTCTTGGAAATTTTCCCACTGTTGCTTTTTAAAACGTATATATTGATTGGAATATCGATAAATATCTTGTTCATATCTTGAAATATAATCTTGTAACTTAATTAATTGAGCCACACCGCCAACTCCATCTATAAGAAATATAATATTGCAAATGGTAAGATAATAGAATATATGATTGCTGAGATTGTCATACTTATAGAACTCACCGCTGCTTCTTTTTTGCCAAATTCCAAAGCACGAGCGGTCCCAATTCCATGCGAGGCAGCCCCAAGACCTACTCCAATCCCAATATAATGATAGATTTTTAACGTCTTAAATAAAAATGGCCCTAACATCGCTCCTCCTACACCAGCTATCATAACAAAAGCAGCAGCTAAACTTGGGCTTCCACCAATAATATGAGCTATGTCCATGGCTACAGGTGTAGTAACTGATTTCGGAATGGATGAGATGGCTATTTTCGTATCTACAGGTATTATTTTTGCAAAAAGAAACGCAGATACAATACCAGTAACTATTCCAGAAGTGATTGAAAATGTTAATGGCCCTTTATACTCCATAATCATCTTCCGCTGATGATAAAGGGGAAAGGCTAACGCTACAACAGCTGGTCCTAACAGTTCATGCAACCACTTCGTTCCTTCTCTATACTCAGAATAAGATATATTCCATAAAAGTAAAAACAAAATGATTATCACACTACTTGTTAAAACAGGGACAAAAAAGGCATACTTAAACCTTTCATAAAAGAAACGCATAGAAATAAAGATAATTACAGTTAATAAGATAAAACTAACACTAACTAACATTGTCATACGCGTTCCTCTCTAAAGCTTGTTGCTTTCGTTCCATTCTAACAGCTGCTTTTTGTCCGACAGTTCCTGACACAGCCATAATTAGTAATGTGCTTACCAATACAGCAAGAGGCATTAACATACTTTTACCACCAAATAGAGAAAAGTACTCCATGATTCCTACAGTTGCTGGAATAAATAATAAGGGCATGTAGAGTAATAAAAAAGATGCACCTTCTTGAAGGAAAAAATCCTTTATAATACCAAAGGATAGTAATAAAAATAGCAAAAGCATGCCAATGATACTCCCAGGTATTGGGAGGTTGAATAAACTTTTAATAATTGTACCTAATTGATATAAACCGTATAAAAGAATTACTTGTAATGATATTATTATTATTTTCAATGATCTTAGACTCCTACTCAAGTTGTAGATGATATGTTTCAACCACTTCATACTTTGGCAACGAATGTAGATTCGTTTTATATAAAACGAACTTATCGCAAATAAATGTATCTTTTCTTTGATTATAAACATTCAATCTTTCTTCTTCGAATGATTTGCTTTTCCATTTTCTTGCTAGTGTAACATGTGGGTGAAACGGTCTTGTTTCTAACTCATAGCCAACTCGCCCGCAGCTAGTGAATACTTGATCTCTTAAATCGCTTAACTTTTCGTTTTTTTCTACTCCACACCAAAATATTCTCGGGCTTTGTTTATTTCCGAAAGTTCCTAAAGATTGTAATGTTATGGTAAATGGTTCTTTCTGTCTTTTCTTGTTGTTTAGTTCTTCATGTAGCTTTTTTAGCATTTCTTCATTCGTTTTGCCTAAAAAAGCTAACGTAATATGCAAATCTTGAGGATGCACCCAACGTTCAAATGGAATTTCTTTTTTTAGCTCGTTCATATATATAGATAATGACTTTTTAAGTTCGTCTGGTAATGCTACAGCTACAAAATAATGAAGTGATAAGCTCATTCCTATCATCCTTTTCCCTATGTTACTTTTAATTCAACTTGTTACGTCTTATTTTACTATTTATTGAACTCTTTATGAATGTTTGAGCTAGAAATATTTGCTTATTCTCCTACTTTCCCTATTTCTTTTCTTACAAATAAAGATACATTTTATGATAAAATACGTTTAAACTATAGTAAGTGGTTAAGAACGAAAGGTCGTGAGCGAATGAAAGTATATAACAATATGGCAGAATTAATCGGCAATACTCCACTGGTTAAATTACAGCGCATTGTTCCTAAAGGAGCTGCTTCTGTTTATTTAAAATTAGAATTCCAAAATCCTAGTGGTAGCGTTAAAGATAGAGCAGCCTATAATATGATAATCGAAGCTGAAAAAGCGGGATTAATTAAGCCTGGTGCAACAATCATTGAACCAACAAGTGGTAACACTGGAATAGGCATAGCTATGAATGCAGCTGCAAGAGGATATAAAGCTATTTTAATTATGCCTGATACGATGAGCCAAGAGCGTATCAATTTACTAAAAGCATATGGAGCTGAAGTTGTTTTAACTCCTGGTGACGAAAAGATGCCAGGTGCGATCAATAAAGCACATGAACTTGTTAAAAAAATCCCAAATAGCTTTATGCCGATGCAATTTGAAAATGAAGCTAATTCGGATGCTCACAGAAAGTCTACCGCTCTAGAAATTATCGAATCGATGTTGCAAATTGGTAAGCCGTTATCTGCATTTGTTGCTACTGCTGGTACTGGTGGAACAATAACTGGAACTGGTGAAGTGTTAAAAGAGCATTACGAAGGTTTGACTGTACATGTTGTTGAGCCAGCTGGATCCCCAGTTTTATCTGGTGGTAAACCTGGTAAGCATAAGCTTGTTGGAACTAGCCCTGGGTTTGTGCCCGATATTTTAAATACTGATGTATATGATGAAATTTTTAAAATTGAAGATGAAGATGCGTATGAAATTACAAGAAAATTAGCTTCTCAAGAAGGAATCTTAGTTGGTCCATCGAGTGGTGCAGCATGTTATTCTGCAATCGAAGTAGCAAAACGCTTAACAGAAGATGATGTAGTCGTTTGTATCGCTTGCGACACTGGAGAACGATATTTGTCTACAGATTTGTTTCAGTTTGAAAAATAAAAATAAGGAAGGTACCAGCAGAGGTGTTAATGATGCTGGTACTTTTTGTTTGTTTAATGGCTCTTTTTAGTTTAGTTTGTTATTTTACCTTTTTATGGGTACATTTGAGATGCTCTAACTATACTTTTTAAGGTATTATCGTTGCTTTTTCCTTTTCTATCTATACGTTCCTATTCTATGGATACTTTTTGCAAGTCTATGGGTACTTTTGTAATGCTCTATCTATACTTTTTACGGTACTATCGGTACTTTTTGCTTTCCTATCTACACTTTCCTATTCTATGGGTACTTTTTGCAAGTCTATGGGTACTTTTGTAATGCTCTATCTATACTTTTTAAGTTTCTATCGGTACTTTTTGCTTTCCTATCTATATTTCTATTTTATTGGTGCTTATAAGAGTGAGTCTTTATAATTTACCGTTGTCTACTCGATAAATGATGAACAAAATAACAATCCCAAAAGCTGTTAGCACACTAAAACATAAATACAGCATACTTACAGAATAATATTCCACTACAAATCCACCAAAAAATGTACAAAACCAACTACCAAGACCGTTCCCAATAGCTGTATACATTGACACAGCTGTTGCCCTTACATTCGCAGGAGCAATTTCACGCACAAATTGCATCGCGGCTGGAATAAACAGCCCAACGGAAAAGCCTTGGGCAATTGTACTTACAAAAACAACTGCTAAAGGCGGTTCAAAAAAGTACAACAACCAACGTACAGAAGAAACGAATGCTGCAGCAATCATTATTCGAGTCAAGCCAATACGCTGAATCCACCCTCCCGCCACTTTCATAAATGGAGCTTCACTACCTGCTGCGAGTAAAAAGGCAATCCCTATGCCTGTAACCGTTCCACCTATGTCAGTAATAAATAAACCAAAGTAAAAATTGTTTGCAAATACTGGGCCAAAAATTAAAAAGGTTGTCACTAAAAACAATAAGTACTTAGGCATCTTTAATAATGTGGAAAGTCCATCTCTTACGTTTACTCTGATCGGTTGACTTTCACTCGGTAAGTAAAGTGTCACTACAGCACTTAAAAGAAGCGCAACAGAAAAAGTATAAAAGATTACTTTTAATGTAAAGAAGTCAGAAAGCCACCCTGCCACGAGTACAGCAATTGCAAAACCTATCGCTCCCCACAAACGAATCGCACCGTAATTCTCTTTTTCTTTTTGAACATAATTAAGCGCAATACTATCCGATATTGGTACTAGCGCACTTTGTGTGACCGCTAAGAAAAAGGCAATGATGATAATTCCAACATAGTTATCTATAAAAGAAAAAACAATACTAGATACACTAGTAGCAATCAACGTATAAATTAAAATTTGCTTTGGTTTTTGCGTATAATCACTTAAAATTCCCCATAATGGTTGAATCAAAATCATCACAACAGGACTGATGGACATAACCATTCCAATTTGTGATCCTGATAAACCAACAGTATCTTTTAAGTACACGGTTAATAACGGAAATAGCGCTCCAAAACTAAAGAACACTAGTAAATAAAATAATTGAAAGTTTGATTTCGTCGAATATTTTGCTTTTACTGCCACTTGCACAAAAAAGCCCTTCTTTCTTAATGAAGTTCTTTTCATAGAAAAGGTTGCTTTGTCAGCAACCTTCTCATTTTACCACACTATTTTTTTCCGAATATTTTTATTTTGCTAACTCATAAATAGCTTGTGCATAAATAGCTGTTGCTTTTAGTAAGTCTTCTACATAAATATGTTCGTCTTTTTGGTGAGCAACGTCGGCACGACCTGGAAAAAGTGGCCCAAAGGCAACACCTGCTTCTAATGACCTTGCGTACGTTCCTCCACCTATAGATAAAAGCTCAGCTTTCTCACCAGTTTGTTCTTCATACACTTTTTGTAATGTTTGAATTAACGGATGGTCTTGTGGTACATGATGTGCTTTTGAAACGGCATACTTCGTAACTTCCATTCCATAATTTGCAGTTGCTTCCACTAATTTTTGTTTCACCTCATCTGTATCACATGTAACAGGGAAACGAATGTTCACTCCAAGCTTTCCACCGTTGTCGGCTGTATAAGAAAAGATTCCCGTATTTACTGTTAAATCGCCAGTAATATCATCTTGGAAATCAATGCTTAATTTTTCCCCACGAGAATCAAATGCTAATTTATCAGCAACAAATTGAACATAGTTCTTCCCATTGCAGTCAAGCTCTTGTTCCGATAAAAACGTAGCTAAATGGTACCCAGCATTTACACCGTTGTTCGGCTCCATTGCATGTGCAGAAACACCTTTTAAGTTGAACGTAATGGCATTCCCTTCTTTTGTATATTCGCCATCTAGCTCATTCTTTTCTAAATATGAATTAAAAGCAGCTGAGAAGTCTGATAAGTCTCCACTTACTTGCACTGTTGCTGTTGCCAAATCTGGTACCATATTTAATCTTCTACCAGAAGAAAAACTTAAAAGAATAGTTTCTTCACTACTTTCCATTTTTTCTGGATGAAAGGATAATTGAATATCTCCAATCCCTTTTTCCGCGTAGATAATTGGAAAGTCAGCATCCGGAGCAAAGCCAAGAGTTGGCATCGCTTCATGTTTGAAATAGTGATCCACACATTTCCAACTACTTTCTTCATCTGTCCCAATAATAACTCGAACTCTTTTAGAGAGTGGAAGGCCTAACTCCTTCACTATTTTCATTGCATAATAAGCTGCCATTGTTGGACCTTTATCATCCATCGCACCGCGCGCGAATATCTTGCCTTCGCGTATTTCAGCACTATACGGAGCGCTTGTCCAACCATCTCCCTCTGGTACTACGTCCACATGACAAAGCACCCCAACAATATCTTCACCTTGTCCATGTTCAATGTGTCCTGCATAATGGTCTACATTTTTGACAATAAAGCCATCTTGCTCGCCTTTTTTTAATAAAAACTGAAGCGCATCATCTATTCCTTGTCCAAAAGGAGCTGTTGCACTTGCCGATTCTTCATCTAACACACTTTTTATTTGTAAAAAACGTTGCGTTTCTTTCAGTAATTCCTCTTTACGTTTTAATGTTTCTTCCATCCAATTAATAGTTGTCATCTTGTCACCTCTAAGAAAAATGAATAATTGTAGATATGGCTAATATAAAGCCGACCAATCCACATGCCCCATAATAAAAGCTTTGTGTTGCTTTCTCTCGGGATGTTTCGTCTAGTAATCTTTTTCTAAAAACACTTAAGAAAGGATGTGTAACAAATTCCTCATATACTGTATTTAACCATTCTTTTATGAAAAAGAAAAACCCGAAGAACAACCCATACTTAAACCATAGTGGCAAGAAAGCCATAGCAAACACGGTTAGACTAATAAGTTGTAAAAATGTAAAGACATAACGATAATTTCGTATAAAGTATTTCAAGAACATCTCATTAATAATGTTTTGTTCTGTTCTTTCATGAAAAATCCCCTTAGATTTATAAAAAATGATTTTTTTATTCCCTTGTTGTGGTTTTGAATAAGGTACATACTCAGACATTTGAAACATCATCCGAACATACTTCATTCGTTCTTCCTCATTTTCTGTTACGTCCACCGCAAAACTATTTGATTTATAGTAGTAGTAAACTAAATAAAGGAATATCCCTAAAAGTATTATAGAAAAATATACTTCTTTGTAGAAAAGGATAAATAATAAATATAAAAGAATGTAAATAGCCACTATAGCGATTTTATAATTCCAGCCAGTAAACATTCTTTTCCATAATTTCTTCATTAACAATGCACTATAGCTTAATAATAGAATTACGAGGTAGAAAGAAAGATTTTGATAGGTAAAAGTTAACCCAGTCGTAAAAAAGAGATAGATGGTAACAACAAATATAGTTAATATTGTGTTAAAAGTGAACGAAACTATGATACTGTATTTTTTAATTATTTCTATAAACTGTTTATTATGTAGCAAAAAATATTCATCCGCTTCTTCCACATACACTCTTATTCGGCCAGACCAACATAAATGGTAGATAAATAATAAAGAAACAGCTAGAGGAATTTGTTCAATAAATATTGTTGCTTCACTTCTTAATCCGTCTAAAAGTGCAAACATTAGCAAAATAAACAAAAATCCGTATATGACGGTCGTCCAATCTAGTATTGTATTGATGTTATTCCTTTGGTACTCCACGTTTTTATAAAATCTTTTATAAAATAATTGTTTTGCTATCAACTTCTCTCCACCTCTTTACTCGACAGTTTATAAAAACAGTCTAATAAAGATGCACCTTCAAGATTGCACTGAGTTTGAATATCCAATAATGCTCCTTTAGCTTTTATTCTACCGTCTGATAATAGAACGAAAGAGTCGCATATTCTTTCAGCAGTATCTAAAACATGCGTGGATAATAAAATTCCTGCTCCCCTTCTTTTCTCATATTCTAAGAGATTTAATAGCTTTTTTGTTGCATTCGGATCTAAACCGATAAACGGCTCATCGATTACATATAAATCTACTTCTTTCATGAAAGCTAACGAAATCATTGCCTTTTGCTGCATTCCTTTTGAAAAAGTGGATGGAGAGTCATGTAAAACATGATCTATTTCGAATAACTGTAGTAGACTTTCCGTACGTTTTCTCCAGTAGCTTTCTTCTAGATTGAGTAATGTAGCCATCAATTCGATATGCTCATATAATGTCATTTCAAAATAGAATACTGGCTTTTCAGGTAAGTAGGCAAAACTTTGACCATTAGGTAAAGAAACATTTCCTTTATAAAATGGATTCATACCTAATAATGTTTTTATCGTTGTACTTTTTCCTGAGCCATTTGGACCTAATAAACCAATCATTTCCCCTTTTTTCACTTCTAAATTTATGTCATGAATGACCAGTAAGTCATCACTATACCCTGCACATTCAATATGTAAGTCTAGTACTTTTTCCATAGAAAAGACCTCCTTCAGCCAATATTTAATACGATCACAAAGGCTAAAAGTTTCGAATCTTCACACAAAATAGTAGTCATAAAGGAAGAAATAGTATAAAATAATGAATAAACATTCATATTTCTATGCACTATTTGTTAATTTTCTGTAAATTATCTTATATTCCTAGCATTTTTTCACAAATTTCGTATAGAATAATAATAACTTAATAATTTTTTCACCCTAACAGCACGAACAAACTCAGTAGTTCCAGAAAAACGGATAAGGAGTGGTTTTTTGAAGCCTTCAACAAACCGTATGCTAACCCGTATTAAAGCTATCTACATGTTTATTCAGGAGAAGGGGACAGTGTCCACACAGCAACTCGTTGATGAATTCGGTATAACACCGAGGACTATTCAGCGCGATTTAAATGTGTTAGCATATAACGACTTAGTTCGCAGCCCTGCTAAAGGGAGATGGACAACTACACAGAAAAAAGTTAGGTTAAGTTCCTAAATTACATAATTCAAATACACTTATAAATAATGAATTTTATGACAATCCTTGTTACATTTAAATATGTAACATAGGGTTGTCTTTTTTTGTAATATTTTTAGTAAAGATTAGTACCACTTGCTTAATCTTTAATATCACATAAGTTGATGATAGCACGAGGCGCGAGACTCCTCGAAAATGCATCCGCATTTTCTTAGTGCGATGTATCGCTGTCGTAGCCTTCCTTGTCCTACGGGAGAAGTGCGTCAAGGGAGACCCCACAGGCGCTTGCGCCGAGGAGTAGTTTTTTTCACGGTAGTGAAAATAACCTTCCTTTTTACCAACTGCGGAAAGCGAGTGCCTCGTGCTATCATCAACGGTAGTATATTAATATATGTTGATTTTCAATAAAAAATTGTTTGACATAAAATTCAGTAAATATTATATTATTTATGTTAACTAAATTACACAACAAGTTTACAAAGGGTTGAAGGGAGAAACAATCATGAGTAAAGAACAACTAAAATTAAGAACAATGATTATCGTTGCATTGTTCGCAGCAATCACTGGGGTATTAGCACAATTATCAATTCCATTGCCATTCTCACCTGTACCAATTACAGGCCAAACGCTAGCAATCGGATTAGCAGCAACTATTCTCGGGGCACGTTATGGCACTTATGCTATTATTTTATATTTATTAATCGGTGCCGCAGGAGTACCTGTTTTTGCACAAATGAAAGCAGGACTTTCTATCATTGTTGGACCAACTGGAGGATATTTAGTTGCATTTATTCCAACAGCATTGTTTATTGGATGGTACTTACAAAAAACATCTTTTACATTTATTCAAGCTTTAATTGCAAATACGATCGCTATATTTATTCCATTAACAATTGGAACAGCTTGGTTAGCTTATTCTTACCAATTAAGCCTAGGTGCTGCGATGACAGCTGGTTTTACTCCGTTTTTAATCGGTGGTGTCATTAAAGCTGTGTTAGCAGCATGGATCGGAATTTTAGTACGTGAAAGATTAATATCTGCTAATCTTTTATTTACAAATAAAAACGCAGAGCAACCAGTAAAAAAAGTTGCCTAAATATAAAAACAGGAGCCAGCATGTTAAAATGCTAGCTCCTTTCTATTATAAATTGCTATTTCTTAATACTTCTACTTCCTCGTCTGTTAGCTCTCTATATTCGCCTAACTCTAACGTTTCATCTAACGGTAAATCTCCCATTTGTATACGTTTTAAGTAAGTAACCTTTTTCCCAACTGATTCAAACATTCTTTTTACTTGATGGAACTTACCTTCTTTTATTACTAATTCTATTTCCGATTGATTCCCTGAAGATAAAATAGTTAAGTCTGCAGGCATTGTTAGGTATCCGTCATCTAACGTAACACCATTTTTAAAAGCTATAATATCTTCATTCGTTACTTCGCCTAGTATAACTGCATAATAAGTTTTAGGAACATGCTTTTTAGGTGACAATAACGAGTGAGAAAGTTGACCATCATTTGTTAATAGTAAAAGTCCTTCTGTATCTTTATCAAGTCTACCTACTGGAAAAGGCGAAAATAATTGATCTTTCTCTTCTAAAATATCGACAACCGTTTGTTGCGATCGGTCCTCTGTTGCAGATAATATTCCTGGAGGTTTGTTCATCATTAGATAGATAAATTCTTTATACTCAACAATCTCACCATGAACCTCTACATTTTGTGTGTCCGGTTCAACGTGTTTTTTCGCATCTTTTTCTACTTTTCCGTCAACCTTAACGACGCCACTTTTTAATAATTTCTTCACTTCTTTTCGCGTTCCATAACCACTATTGGCTAATAATTTGTCCATTCTCACTTACTTATCTCTCCTTTAATGTCCTAGTTTTTTAAAATAGGCATGTGCGGATTCCGCTCTTATCCTTATTTCATACACTATATAGAAATGTTTCATGCAAAACAAAGGAGGAATGTATGTCATGCATTATCGTCAACAAGTTGGAACTTCATTTATTCCTATCCCAGGTGCTGGTGGCATCGGAATAGGATTTTCAGGTGGACCTGGAGGAGGACCTGGTTTTCCTGGACCTGGTGGTGGCTTAGCTGACATAAACCGTCGTTTAAACAGATTAGAACGTCAGAACCAACAGTTAGAGCGCCAAGTTAATAACTTAACACGTAGAGTAACTCGTTTAGAAAGACAATTAGGTTTTGGTTCATCACCTTATTAACCTTTAATATGTAGGGAAAAAGAGGCCTCGTTTACGAGACCTCTTTTTGCTTTCTTAAAAAGCGAATTCGATCACCAAGTAAATAGTAAAGTAGTGTTGATTTGTAACTCAAATACAAGTAAACTCCTGCGCCAACTGTCGCACAAATTAGTAAGAACAAAATGGCGTACATTCTTCCTTCACTATAAGGGATAACTCCCTGAATTAGTGAACTAGTTAGTAACACTGTTAATAGCATTGCCATATTAAAGATTGCCATCAATAAAAATCTTCTTGCTACAAATGAGTAATCAAAATTAGCGTATTTTTTAATGACCCATAAATTATAAGCACAACTTGCTGAATAACCGATCCCTGTTGCTATAATTGAACCTTCTGCATTAAACCAAAGAATGAATACATAATTCAAACTAAGCTTTAATGATAACCCAATAATTAAGCTGTAAACAGTATGTTTCTGCTTGTTAATGCCTTGTAAAATAGAAGCTGTAACTGTAAAGACAGCCAAGGGAATAGCCACTGGCGCAAACCATGAAAGTAAATAGCCACCAAGCTCTCTATAATCAAAAAATGCTGCATATGCAGGGCCACCTAAAACAGATAAGCCAACACATGCTGGTACTGTTAAGAATAAAAGAATCTGCAACGTTTTACTTATTTGCTTTTGTAATACTTGTTGGTCATCAAGTTGATATGACTTCGTTATCGCCGGTATTAAAGTTAATGCGAACGATGTTGCTAACGTTACCGGGATAATGACTAATTTTTGCCCATACGTATTTATCATGCCAAAAGCTTCTTCTGAAACTTTTGTTAAACCTATTTGAGCCATTGCATGGTTAAAAGTAAACATATCTACCAATTGATATAGTGGTAGCGCTAGTCCAACAAACACAAATGGCCCAGCGTACAATAGAAGCTCTTTATACATCGATTTAATCGATAAATTAACGGTACCTTTATCCTTTTCTAATAATGCATCCAAATACGCCCTTCTTTTTATCCAATACCACACGAGAATAGCTAAACCTGCTAAAGCTCCTACGAAGGCAGCAAATGTAGCCATTCCTACTGCCGTTTGTATATCTCCATCAAGTAAATGAAGAACAACATACGCTCCACCTAATAGAAACGCAATACGGACAATTTGTTCCACAACTTGAGATAATGCAGTTGGTCCCATCGACTCATGTCCTTGGAAAAATCCTCGTATCATACTCATAATCGGAACGAGTAATAAAGCAAAACTGACCATTCGTATGACATAAACTACATCTTCAATGGAATTAGCGGAATCTTCAACGTCTTTAATAATTAACGGTGCTAGCTGTGGCGCTAATAAGAATAACCCTAAAAAGGATATTACACCCATAGCTCCCATTATAATTAAACCAGATGAAAATAGTTTTCTACCAACCTTATACTCCTCTAAAGCATTATATTTCGCAACAAATTTAGAAACCGCTAAAGGAAGACCAAGAGTTGATATACTTAATGCTACGGAATAAAGAATATACGCGTATGTATATAATGCTCCTCCATCCTCTTTTACTAAATTGTAAAATGGAATAATGTATAATAATCCTAACGCACGAGAAAGCATTGTTCCCATCGTTAGGATAAACGTACCTCTTAAAATTTTCGATGTTGACATGTAATCCCTACTTACTCTAATAAACTTATGAACTCAACTTTTGTATTTTAACATAAAATATACTAGTTAGGATTTATTTTTCACCAGCCAGCTAGCACATTTCTCGTTAATTTTATTTTAGGTAAAATTAGGTATGAAGTGTTTTCATCTATCTCTTCTATTAATTCACTAGTTACATAAAGAATAAACTCCCCATAAGCATCTGCATCTAGTAAAAGTTGGCCAGCATGCTTTTCATGGAAAATGATAGCGAAAGGATTCGTATTATTTGCTTCTATTATTAGTACGTATGCCTTTTCTTCCCGGTCATACACCCATTTATAAGAAAACTTATGAACTGTTTTGTTTATATAGCTTTTGGATGATGGAATAGAAAGAAGTAAAATAGATTTACCATTTTCCTCTGTCCATCCTCCATCCTCTGGAATGTGTGCATCAATACTTGTATTTTCATTCATTTTTCACACCACTTTTTTTCTTTATTTCCTACAGACTAACGAAAAAAGAATGGAATGTCTAGAAATGTAGACAAGACAGTTTTGCCTATTTTGCAAGAAAGGATATAATACGAATAGAAAAGAAAATGGTTGGTGAAAAAATGAAATATGATGTAGTAATAATTGGTGGAGGTCCATCCGGCTTAATGGCTGCTATTGCAGCTGCAGAGCAAAAAGTAAAAGTGTTATTAATTGATAAAGGAAATAAACTCGGAAGAAAGCTTGCGATTTCTGGTGGAGGTAGATGCAATGTAACAAATAGACTTCCAGTAGAAGAGATTATAAAGCACATTCCAGGTAACGGCAGATTTTTATATAGTGCTTTTTCTGAATTTAGTAACGAAGATATAATTCGATTCTTTGAAGGGCTTGGAATTGAGTTAAAAGAAGAAGACCATGGTAGAATGTTTCCCGTTACAGACAAGGCTCAAAGTGTAGTCGATGCGTTAATTTCTTTATTAAAAAAATTAAAAGTAGACATTCGTACTAATACTCCAGTAAAAACGGTAGATTACAAAGACGGTATGGTGGACAGTGTTTTATTAAAAGATGGTGAACGGATTTTAACATCAGCTGTCGTTATTGCAGTTGGAGGTGCTTCTGTTCCACACACTGGTTCAACCGGGGACGGTTATGCTTGGGCTGAAAAAGCTGGTCATACAATAACAGAACTATTTCCTACCGAAGTCCCTCTAACTTCAAGTGAGCCGTTTATTAAAGCAAAAGAGCTACAAGGGCTTTCTTTGCGAGACGTGGCCTTAAGCGTTTTAAACCCTAAAGGAAAAATAGTCAAAACACATCAAATGGATATGATATTCACACATTTTGGGATATCAGGTCCCGCTGTTTTAAGGTGTAGTCAATATGTAGTGAAAACGATGAAAAAATTCAATGTTAATAAAGTCACAGTAAGTTTAGATGTATTACCATACCAAAATGAAGAAAACGTTTTTCAAGAAGTGAACAAACGTTTAAAAGAAGATGCTAAAAAAGCCGTGAAAAATAGTTTAAAAGGGCTTGTGCCAGAAAGATATTTACTGTTTTTATTAGAACAAAGCGAGATTGATGCCCAGGCTCTTGGTTCAACTGTTTCTCAAGAAAAAATGAGAGAGTTCTCTAAGGCATGTAAACAGTTTCAATTCTTTGTAAATGGAACTCTTCCATTAGAAAAAGCGTTCGTTACAGGTGGTGGTGTTTCTGTCAAAGAAATTCATCCTAAAGAAATGTCTTCTAAATTAACCGAAGGGCTATATTTCTGTGGTGAGATATTGGATATCCACGGTTATACAGGTGGATACAATATAACGTCTGCATTAGTTACAGGTAGACTTGCAGGCTTGAACGCCGGTAAAAAGGCGGCCAGCCTACGAAGTTACTACTGATACAAATAGTAAAACCATACCTAGGCCAACACCGTAGTAGCTCATTTCAACAAAAAAGTGATTGTCTTGAATATTTTCTATTTTTTTCATAGTAATAGTCTCCTTTATTTTTTATTTATATGTTAGACGAGTTTACCTATTGAATGTTACAAGCTTATATATGTTAAATAACCAAAATAAGAGCGTGATAAACATTTAATTTTCTAAATGTTATCACGCTCTATATATGACCATTGCGGAAAAGCAATATATTTGATCGTTTTCTTCCCCTATACAACTAATTTGATATTTTATGTCTACTAGATCTCTATCTGCAATGCCACGTAAAAAATAATTCACTTTCTCTTCTAAGTCTTTTTCATGTTCTTCATCAAATACTTTTATTTGAATCATTACTTACGCACCTCGCTTTACTACTATATATAACGAATTTTTTTCATTTTATACATGCATTTGGACGAATAGATGCGCTTGTCGAAAGATTTTTCAAATAAATTCCTTTAATCACCGCTGTTGATTTCCGTGCAAGACTACGCTTTCCGCGGGCGGTAAAAAGGTAGGTTATTTTCACTGTCGTGAAAAAACCTACTCCTCGGCTTCGCCTGTGGGGTCTCCCGCTCTCCGCTTCTCCCGCAGGAGTCTCCGCCTTGCCCGGAAATCAACAGCTAAATAGTAAATCAAAAAATATTGCGTTAACATAAAATATCTATTAGGTGATTTTCATTCGAATACTTTACTTTTTATTTGATTGATTCATAATAACTATAGATAGTTTAATCAATTTCATAATTACGGTTCGTTTAGTGAGGAACGATTGTTATACTATTATACGGAGTTATTTATTCGTTTTTAAAGTTGTTTTCAATAAAAATTTGCTGTGATTATTCGTTTTTCGTATAGTAGTAATACATTATGAAACGGACTAGGTAAGTTGAGGTGATGTATGGTGAGCTTAAAAGAAGTAAAGAAAAGTAGAGCTTCGGTTTTACTTCCGAATATTTTTATGCATGTTGTTTGGATTGGGATAGTTATTTATATTATCGTGAATTTACAAAGTTTGAGGGATTCGGGACAGATTAGTTTGTATGTCACGTTTGCAGGAGCAATTTTTGCTGTTGCTACATTCGGCAGTTTTCGTTTGCGTGAGTGGATGAAAAATGGAGTTATATAATGGTTAGTGGTTAGCTTGGAGGCAAAATGTCTCCTGAGCAAACCTAAATTCAGCTACCCTAATTGGCTAATGCATAATTAAAAGGGGGCAGTTTTTTGACCTGCCCCCTTATCAGTTGGTTTTCCTAATCACTAGTAACTAACCACTAATAACTTACTTGACTTCGCCTTCCCACTCTAGCATACCGCCGACCATGTTACGTACTTTATAACCTTGATCTTGTAAGTATGCACAAACATTTTCACTTCGTCTTCCAGAACGACAGATGAAAACATATTCTTTTTCTTTGTCTAACTTATCAAGGTTTGCTGGAATATCTCCCATTTTAATGTGCTTTGCGTTTGGAATCATTCCCATTTCTACTTCTTCATCTTCACGAACGTCTACAAGAAGAACATCTTCTCCCGTTTCTAACTTCTTTTTTAAATCTTCTGTTGTAATTTCAGGAATATTTGACATCACTTTTTCCTCACTTTTGCTTTAAATTTAATAATATATATTATAACTAAACTCATCTTAACATCCTAATTTCACGGTGATTTTCATCTAAAAAACCGTCTATCCCCTATAAAGGACAGACGGTTTACCCATTAATTAGCTACAATATTTACAAGCTTGCCAGGAACAGCAATTATTTTCCTTACTGTTTTCCCTTCGATTTGCTCACGAATTGTATCATCGTTTAGTGCAATTTCTTCCATCTTTTCACGAGTCGCGTCTGCTGGAACGTGAAGTTTAGCTTTTAGTTTTCCGTTAACCTGTACAACAATTTCTACTTCGTCTTCAACAAGTTTGGATTCGTCATAAGCTGGCCACTCTTCATAAGTAACTGTTCCTTCATTCCCAAGCTTCTCCCAAAGTTCTTCCGTAACGTGTGGACAAATTGGGGATAGAAGTTTAACAAATCCTTCTACATACTCTTTAGGTATAACATCTACCTTATATGCTTCATTGATAAACACCATCATTTGCGAGATAGCTGTATTGAAACGAAGACCTTCGTAATCTTCCGTTACTTTCTTCACTGTCGCATGGTATGTTTTCTCTAACGCATCTTCTTCTGTATGCTCTACTACTTTACTACTTAATTTACCGTTTTCATCTACGAATAGGCGCCATACTCTATCTAAGAAACGACGAGAACCATCTAGTCCGTTAGTGGACCATGCGATCGATGCTTCAAGCGGCCCCATGAACATTTCATAAAGACGAAGTGTGTCTGCACCGTGACTTTCAACGATATCGTCAGGATTTACAACATTTCCTTTTGACTTACTCATTTTCTCGTTGTTTTCTCCAAGAATCATCCCTTGGTTGAAAAGCTTTTGGAATGGCTCTTTTGTTGGTACAACACCGATATCGTATAAAAATTTATGCCAGAAACGAGCGTATAGTAAGTGAAGTACTGCATGTTCGGCTCCACCGATATATATATCAACAGGTAGCCATTTTTTCAGTTTTTCTGGATCTGCTAACATTTCACTGTTGTTTGGATCAATGTAACGTAAATAGTACCAACAGCTACCTGCCCAGTTAGGCATCGTATTCGTTTCACGGCGCCCTTTTTTACCTGTAACTGGATCTACAACATTTACCCACTCTTCCATTGCAGCTAATGGAGATTCACCAGTCCCAGATGGGCGGATGTTTTTTGTCTTAGGTAAAAGAAGTGGTAACTCATCTTCCGGTATAGCAGTCACAGTGCCATCTTCCCAATGGATAACTGGGATTGGTTCACCCCAATAACGTTGACGGCTAAATAACCAGTCGCGTAAGCGGAAAGAGATTTTCTTTTCACCTTTGCCGTTTGCTTCTAACCATTGAATCATGTTAGTAATTGCTTCTTCTTTACCAACGCCATTTAAGAAGTCTGAATTTACGTGCTCTCCATCACCAGTGTATGCTTCCTTTGTTACATCGCCGCCTGCAACAACTTCGATAATCGGCAGTTCAAATTTTGTTGCAAATTCATAATCTCTTTCATCGTGTGCAGGGACTGCCATAATAGCACCTGTTCCGTAAGAAATAAGAACATAATCAGCAATCCAAATCGGAAGCTTTTCGCCATTTGCAGGGTTAACAGCGTATGCACCAGTGAATACTCCCGTTTTTTCTTTTGAAAGTTCTGTACGCTCTAAGTCACTCTTACTCTGAACACTCGCAATATATGCATCCACCGCCTCTTTTTGGTCAGCAGTAGTAATGTTAGCAACTAGTGGATGTTCTGGAGCTAATACAGCATAGGTTGCACCAAATAGTGTATCTGGGCGCGTTGTAAACACTGTAAACGTTTCTTCTTTGCCGTCAATATGGAAGTGAACGTTCGCACCTTCTGATCGACCAATCCAGTTACGTTGCATTTCTTTTAAGCTATCTGGCCAATCAAGGTCATCTAAATCATCAATTAGACGATCTGCGTAGGCAGTTATTTTTAACATCCATTGTTTCATTGGTCTACGTTCAACAGGATGGCCACCGCGTTCACTTTTTCCATCAATAACTTCTTCATTTGATAATACGGTTCCTAGTGCAGGACACCAGTTAACTGGTACTTCATCTACATAAGCTAATCCTTTTTCAAAAAGCTTTAAGAAAATCCATTGAGTCCATTTATAATAATCAGGATCTGTTGTTGCTACTTCTTTATCCCAGTCATAAGAAAAGCCTAATTCTTTAATCTGTCTTCTAAATGTATTGATGTTTTTTGTCGTAAATTCAGCTGGATCGTTCCCTGTATCTAGCGCATATTGTTCTGCAGGTAAACCGAAGGCATCCCAGCCCATTGGGTGAAGCACATCAAAACCTTGCATACGCTTCATACGTGATAAAATATCTGTCGCTGTATAACCTTCAGGGTGTCCTACGTGTAAACCTGCTCCTGAAGGGAACGGGAACATGTCTAACGCGTAGAACTTTTCTTTTCCTGCTTCTTCTGTTGTTTTAAATGTTTTGTTTTCTTCCCAATAATGTTGCCACTTTTTCTCTATTTCCTGATGTGGAAATGACATAGTAAATTCCTCCTTAAAAAATGGCTGTGTTAAAGATTGCTGTTGATTTCCGTGCAAGGGCTTCGCTTTCCGCGGGCGGTAAAAAGGAAGGTTATTTTCACCGTCGTGAAAAAACCTACTCCTCGGCGCAAGCGCCTGTGGAGTCTCCCGCTACCCGCTTCTCCCGCAGGAGTCTCAGCCTTGCACGGAAATCAACAGGTGTTTATATTAAAATACCAACACTAAGCTTTAACACAGCTGAAAAAATAAAAAACCCCCCATCCCAAAAAGGGACGAGAGGTTGTGTTTAATAGTTAACTTCCCGCGGTACCACCCACATTAACACTATATAAAAAAGTGTTCGCTCAAATCCTTAACGCGGACGACACGGCGAGTATTACAACCTTTCTAATTAGAAAGGGTTCACACTTGCTACTCCAAGGCGAGTTCATAAACGCTCGTTTGTTGACTTCCACCAACCGTCAACTCTCTCTGCTCGATTCGTTCACTACTAATCCTTATCACTGTAGTCAATATATATTTGAGTTATTTCATAAATACGTTTCGTTTAATGAAAAACGAAAATCAGTTTAGTTTCATCAAAACCTATTTGCAGTTTATAATAGTTATTACTTATTAATATTAACTATTTATTCGTTTTTCATTAGTAGTAATAAATTATAAACGGACTTGATTAATTTGTATTTTAATCTTTTTACTTCAAAGATGCAAGGGACAGATGGAAATTTATATTTTTTTCGCTGTTTTGCATAGATTGTTGTTTTTCACATTATTTAAAACCTAAAGTGCAGCGGAAAGAAATGGCGTAGGTTTTATTCCAAAATCAATTAAGAACAACAAAGATGCAAAAGAAGAATTTTTAAATAAGGTAAAACAGAAACCCAGACATACTTGCCATGGTGATGACGGATCCGATGAAGATGAATACTAATTTTTTCTTAAAAATGGAGTGTAGCATGACTACTTCAGGTAAGCTTGCTCCTGCTGAGCTTATTAACATGGCCATTATTGGTCCTAGAGCCATTCCTTTTAGGAGTAAGATGTTGGCAATTGGTATCATGCTAGCTAAACGAATATATAATGGTACACCTATAATGGCTGCGATAGGGACTAACCACCAACTATCTTGCCCAAAAGTACTTGCAATAAACTCTGTAGGAACAACACCTTTTATTAATGCTCCTACGAATGCACCAATTACTAAATATGGAACTACTTTTTTCATTAATTGCAATGTTTCTTGTAGTGCAATCTTCCAACTGAATTTTTGATTAGAAGTCTCGTAGCCAGACATTACTACTTTTTTCACTTCTTTTTCTAAACCTAGTGCGTGAATCGTGAATCCAATTATATAGGAAAAGATCATCGTTACTAACGTGTAGATGAGAGCCACTTTCCAACCTAATACAACTGACATTACGGTTATTATTGTTGGGTCTAATATTGGAGAAGCAAAAAGGAAAACCATCACAACACCGAAATGAAATTTCTTCTTCAACATGTTTACGATTATTGGAATGGTTGAGCAAGAACAAAATGGCGTAACGAATGCAAATAATAATGCAAATAGTCCACCTACATATTGATTTTTGCCAGCCAAACGTTTTTCTAACTTTTCAAAAGGTACAAAACCTTGTAGTGCATTTACTAAAAATGAAACAACCAAAAATAAAACCGTTAATTCAACAGCTAAAAATATAAATGATTTAAAAAATTCCATCTCTCTGTCCCTCGCTTTTGTTAAATCAATTTTCCTTGATTAATAAAACATAAAATTAGTTAGAACAACACTTTTCATCCTGCTCATTTTCACAACAATCACTTTCTTCTACTTCGATAATTTGAATATCACAGCAATCCTTTTTGTTGGTTTCGAATAATTTAACTAAATTAATTTTAAACATTTCTTACCACTCCTTTTAACATCAAATTTTATTGATTAATTAAAGTATATTTCAATTAGTAATATTTAGCAACCGAAAAATCAAATATTTTTGATTAATATTTTCGACAAAAACCGCTCCTTTATAGAGCGGTTCTGTTATCTTATTGAACTGTATACCCACCATCAATTACTGCTGCTTGACCTGTAATCCCTTTTGCAATGTCACTTGCTAAAAACATAGCGTAATCAGCTATTTCTAATACTTCTAGTAAGCGTTTTTGTGGAACAAGTGGATAGATTACTTCTTCTAACACTTTTTCTAATGGCACATTTCTTGTTTCTGCAAGATCTTTTAATTGATTTCGAACTAGTGGTGTATCTACATAACCAGGGCAAATAGCATTAACTGTTATTCCGTGTGCTGCACCTTCTAAAGCAGCTACTTTTGTAAGACCAATTACACCGTGTTTGGCACTATTGTATGCTGCTTTACCCGCAAAACCAACTAACCCGTTTATAGAAGCCATGTTTAATACCCTACCGAATTTTTGCTTCTTCATAATCGGAAAGGCATGTTTTATGGCTACAAAAGGAGCAACTAACATCACTTTTGTTAAAAATTCGAATTTTTCCGTTGGGAAATCTTCAATCATTGACACATGCTGTAATCCAGCATTATTTATTAATACATCCAATCGTCCATAGGTTGCTACAGCTGTTTCAATAACATTTTTTATGTTTTCTTCATCTGTAACATCGCATTTTAATCCTAACGTTTCGAATCCACCGTCATTTAAAGATTTAGAGACTTCCATCACTAATGATTCATTAATATCTGTTAAAATTACTTTTGCACCGTTTTTAGCAAAAATCTTTCCCATCTCATACCCTATCCCTTGTGCTGCACCAGTAATTAAGACTACCTTATTTTCAACCACTTAACATCGCTCCTTTTATATCCCAAGACCTAAAGAGAATAGCGCGATTGCAATTGCTAATCCAATTAATGGAACAACTACTGTTAACGCCGCAACCGGCCCATATGCTGCTTGATGTGTTTCTCCACAAATCGCACGAACTGTAGTTACCACATACCCGTTATGTGGCAGTGAATCTAACGCTCCTGATGATATGGCTACTGTACGATGCAATGCCTCAGCATTTACGCCCATATCTAAATAATGTGGAGCAAGGATCGGTAACGCTATTGCTTGACCTCCTGATGCAGAACCTGTCATACCAGCAATTACACTTACAGCGATAGCTCCTCCAATAAGTGGACTACCTGGAATACTAGTCATTGCGTTAACGGCTACGTCAAATGCAGGAACAGCTTTTGCAACTCCACCGAACCCTACAACAGCTGCAGTGTTACCGATTGCAATTAATGCTCCCATTGTTCCAGCAGACACTGCTTCCCAGAAGTTACGGAAAAACTTTCTTGCAAGTAAGTACGTTGTGATTACTCCACCTAAAAGAGCAATAATTAAAGCAGATTGTTTTAAGGAATCATGGAAAATATAAGAGATTACTAATACAACAGCTAAAGGTATCATACTTAACAACGGATTTGGTAATGCTCTATTTTCATCAATAGTCGGATCACTGTCACGAGCTTCAAACTTTTCTCCTCTTGCAACAGCCTTTGTCAGCATTCGCTTTAACCACCAATAACCAAATACCATCATAAATACTGCAACAATAATACTTACTTCCAATCCAGCATAAGGAGTCGTTCCTAAATATGGAATCGGAATCCAGTTTTGAATTTCTGGAGAACCAGCAGAAGTCATTGTAAATGTAACGGATCCGAATGCAAGGGCAGCAGGTATAAACCTTCTCGGTAAATTTGCTTGTTTAAACAAACTAATTGCCATTGGATACACAGAGAATGCTACAACGAATAAACTAACTCCACCGTAAGTTAAAATGGCACATGCGGCCACGATAGCTACCACCGCATATTTCATCCCAAGCTTATCTACTACTAACCTTGACACACTATCAGCCGCACCGCTATCCTCCATTACTTTTCCAAAGATAGCACCAAGTAAGAACATTAAGTACCAGGATGTAATAAACCCAGAAAAGCCAGTCATATAGTTACCAACTAAATTTGCCTGCCCTTCTGCTGCTAATTGTGGAAAAAGAGGCATTCCACTAAATAATGCAACGACTAATGCGGAAAGTGGTCCGACTACTAATAAGTTCATTCCCCTCATCGTTAAAAAAATTAAAAGTCCTAAACCTCCAATTAAACCAATCATACTCAACATTTACTTCATCCTCCTTCAATGTCGTAACTGCTTTCATTTACTTTGATAATTCCTCCTTCTGTCCTTTTACTTTGCAAAAACCATGCCAACTATAAAAGATACTTATTCCAATATTTCGAACTTTTGTTTTTCCGAAAATTTGGACGGTTTTATCTTTTTTCCAATAATGACAAGGAAAAAGATAGTCCAGAAAAATGGACTGATTTCCGAGATTCTGGACTATCTAACTACTTCATATTTTTTTAGTTTTTCGTACAAGCTTGATTTACTAATACCTAATTGTTTTGCCACTTCCATTTTATCACCATTACATATCTGAATAGATTGTAATATCGCTAATCTCTCTGCTTCTTCTAATGTATCCTTTAATTTCTTTCTTCCAATAGGCAAGGAATAGCTTTCTTTTAAATAGTCTGGAAGTGAGTCTGGAGTGAACGAATCACCTGAAGAAAGGTGTACCGCCGCTTGAATAACGTTTTCAAGTTCTCGTATATTACCTGGCCAATGATAGTTAGATAGAATGTGATAAACACTTTCTTCAATATGGTTAATTCTTCGCCCGGTCCTTTTACATATTTTAAAGATGAAATGTCTTACTAAAGTAGGAATATCTTCTACTCTTTCTCTAAGTGAAGGTATGGTAAAAGGAATAACATGTATTCGATAATATAAATCTTCCCTAAACCTTTTTTCTTCCATCATTTTTTCTAGTGGCCTGTTTGTCGCCGCAATAATTCTAACGTTAATTTGTAGAGGCTGATTTGATCCTATTGGTTCCAATTCCCCTTCTTGTAATACACGTAGTAATTTAATTTGCATCGGCAATGACATATCGCCAATCTCATCTAAAAAAAGTGTTCCACTATCGGCTAGTAAAAACTTCCCCTTTTTTCCACCTTTTTTCGCTCCAGTAAACGCACCTTCTTCATATCCGAAAAGCTCTGATTCTAGTAAATGTTCTGGTATTGCGGCACAGTTTACCTTAATAAAAGGTTTTTGGCTTCGTTCGCTTAATTGGTGGATACTATGAGCAAACAGTTCTTTACCTGTTCCACTTTCACCTCGAATAAGGATGGAAACATCACTAGCCGCTACTTGTTTTACCTTTTCTTTTAATTCATGAATAACATTGGACTGACCGGTTACATCATCTAACGAATATTTAACTCCTGTATGAAGTTCGTACTCTTGTAAATAGGATTGGATTCTTGTAAGCATACTTTTAACATGAGTATTCATTTTGTCCCATTCACTCGTATCACGAAAAATAACGGTGCCAAATGCTCCAATTATCTCATTATTCTTATTGAATAATGGTACTCTATTTGCAATCATGTAATTTCCTTTTATGTATTGTAAGTCTGCAATTTCAGCCTTACCTGATGAAGCAACGATGTGCATTCTCGTATTTTCAATTACATCTTTCACATGCATTCCAATAACTTTTTCTTTATCTATTTCAATAAAATCACAATAATTATCATTGATATATATTATCTTACCTTCACAATCAACTACTACTATCCACTCAAAAGCATTTGCTACAATCGCTTCCATCATTTCTTTTGTTAACAAACTACCTTTTAGCGCCAACTTATATCCCTCCCGATTTCCCTTTAAACATATTATCACAATTTTCAATTAATAATTAGTAGATGTATATAAAAAAATCCCATCTTTATTTCAAAGATGGGACAACTCTTAAAACTTTATTTTTATGGAAGTATTCTTTCTAAAGCACTTTCCACCTCTTTACTTACCGCTATTTCACCACCAAAGATCGTTACTCTTTCTACTCCTTGGCTTGTCATAAACTGTGAAACCACTCCAGGTACGTTGTTTCCAACTAATAGAATTGCGCTATCGTTTTTCGCTGCTAAAACTGCGCCTGTTAATGCGTCAGCGAAATCTATACCAGTCGCAACATACATGTGCTTGTTCGTTACACCAAACTTCTTCGCTACTTCTACGTTTGTATCGTAACGACTTGTGCCACTAACTCGCTCTGGATTCGGAAGTGTTGCCATAACAGTATCTGTTACTACCAAACTTCCACCAATAACAATAGTACTAGTTACACCTAGTTCATTCAGTGCACTTTCAGTACTCTCTGGAAGTACATTTGTGTTAGTTAATAGAATAGGCAGCCCTTGTTTCGCTGCATGAGATGCAACAGATAATGCGTCTGGGAAGTTTCTTCCACTTACTACGACTGCTTTTTCAGCGCCATTTGGTGCTACTTCTTTTGCAATTAGAGCTGCTGTTTCATAACGATTTGCCCCAGCAATTCTTCTTACTTCTAAGCCTTTAGATTTCAATGTGTTAACTGTGCCTTCGCTTACAGCTAACTCTCCTCCAAGTACGATTACATTAGTTGCTCCTAATCTTTCAATTTCTTTTAATGTTTCTGTTGCTAAAGTTGATCTTGTTAATAAAATCGGTGCCCCTAGTTTATGTGCTAATGGTACACCAGCTAGTGCATCGGCATAGTTATCGCCACGTGCTAACACAACAACATCAGAAGATGCCCAACCATTTTTACTCGTTTCAATCGCTGTGTCTATGCGAGATGTTCCGAAGATACGGTTAATCTGCTCTGAACTAATATATAGTTTACCAGAGGCTTGTGCCGTTCCTTTGTTACCAGCTACATCTACTAATTTCACCTCAACTATTGCACCTTGAAGGTTTGTATTAGTAGGTACTGTCCAAGTTCCTTTGTAGAATCCTGGTTCTACTTCAACCATTGTGCTACTTGTTTCGTTAGTAGAAGCAATGCTTGCCGGTAATTTAATAGAGAAGCTCGCATTACCACCAAACGATTCACTACGGAACGAAACTTCTATTTTTTCTCCTGGTTTTACATATTGGTCAGAGGATGGTGTCACATCTGTTAGAACAGGTGAACCAAGTATGACTGTTACGGTTCTTTCTACTTTAGTAGAGTGACCTAACGTATCAAATGCCTCAATAGTAATTGTATTTGTTCCTTCTACGAGAATAGTTCGAGTAGAAAATTCTCCATTTTTATTCACGTCAACTGCTTTACCATTTACTTCTACACGGTCTAAGTTAGCATCGGTTACTGAACCATTTACATCTGCTACTTCTTTACCTGTTACGAAATTAGTAGTTGGAGATGCAACCGTTAACTCTGGCGCTTGAGTATCTACTAATAATGTTAAAGCATTTTCACTTACCACATCACCTGCAAAGTTACTAGCTTTTAATACTAGTTCGTAACTTCCGTCCGCTAAGCCTTGAAGTTCAACTGTGAATGTTCCATCACGTTTAGGAGTTACTGTTGCTAAAACTTCTTCACCATGTAGTACTTGAACAGTTGTTCTGTACTCAGCAGTTCCTGTTACTGTTGCTGATCCGTCAGAAGAAGTAACAGTTTCTTCACTCCATACCGGTAAAATTGGTAAAGACTGTACTCCGTCTTTTGCCCACTCAATTGCTTGTAAATACAACTGTTGACCTTGATTCGTCCACCCTTGTTTCGGGCCAATCATGTTGTTAACAGCGTAAGAGGACAGTAGTAAATGCATATGGTTTTCACTGCGGAAGTCATATGCGATACTCGCTCCTTTGTCTACTCCGTCTACAATTAAGCTCGCTAGTGTAATACCTTCATAGTCTTTGAATGTGGAGTATGGGCTCTTGTCGCTATGGATGCGAATCGGTCCATTTCCTAAACCTTCGAATAGTTCATGAGGTTTAATATCTAGATACACCGCTCCTTGGTTATAACCGTGCTCTGCACGAGTAGGGTTACCAATTGCTTTTTCTAGTAAAGGAAGCGACCCATCATTCCCCCAAGTATCAACAAAAATTAAGCTTGTTTCATACTTGTCACTTTCTTCAATTAATTTATTTACTTGTTCTTCAGTCGCTTTGCTAGAGTTTACAATGATAATTTCATAATTGTAAACATCGTTTACAATATCCCAATCGCTTCTTTGTGCTGCATGACCATTTTCATTTAAGAATGTAGATACTGCTTCTTTTACATCCCCTAGTACTGCAATGTTAAAGTCACTTAATGTGAAGTCTAATACAACATTCTCACCAGCTTCAATCTTAATATCCGATTCAACTGTTTGGTATCCATTCACTTCTACTGTTAAGCGATATTCACCTGCTAGTAATTCATCAAATTGGTAATAACCATCTTTATTTGTCTCAACAGATTCTTCAAAGTTTCCTTCTTTTTCTACTAGCGTTGCCACAGCTCCAGATAAACCATTTCCTTGTAGATCCGTTACATTTCCAGATAAATTCATACGATCTGTTTGTTCCATCTCAAAGTTCAGCTCTGCCAATTGACCTAGTTCCTCAATAGTAGCTGTTTGAGTTTGAGGTACAAAACCACGAGCTTGTACTCGCACTTCGTATTCTCCAATACCTACACCTAATCGATAGAAACCTTCGCCATTTGTTTGAACTGTTGCACCTTGACCAGGAATAGTAACAGATGCACCTTGAATCGGATTACCTTCTACGTCCGTTACTACACCGTTGATTTCTCCTAGGCTTGCAGATAGTGCCCAGTCAACAGCATTAATATAAATTTGCTTAGCGTCATCTGTCCATCTCACGTCAGGACTTCCATATGACCCTGCTTGTAAACTACCAAGTAATAAGTGCACACTGTTGGCAGTTCTAAATTCATAAGCTAGACCACTACCAATTCTTCCGTTTGCATCATGTGTAAGATCAGCTATCCTCGTTCCACTATAGTTCTCAAATAGAGAGTATTGTTGGTTTGAGTTACCGTTATCTGCAATACGGATCACATCTCCAACTTCGTAACCTGCAAAGATTGGATGCTTTTCAGTTACTTTGTAGTTAATGTGATTAGGTACAAAACCTTGTGCCACTTGCTGTGGATCACCATAGAACGCATTTAAATCCCTAATAGTTCCACCACTGAATTGACTTGGGAAGATAATGCTTATAGATAAACTATCCGCTAAGTCAATAAATTGTTTAAATACAGCTTCTGGCATTGCCGAAGTATTGCGGTCATTTAAGATAACTAACGCATACTCATCAAGTTCTTCCATTAATTGAGGAATGTTTGAGTTTACCCAAGCAATTGCCTCATATCCATTTGTTTCTAATAACGGAATGATTCTGTTATTGTTTGCAGCTGTACCTACCACTGCAATTTTTTCAGAAATACTTAATGTGAAGTTGACTGTTACTTCTTCGTTATCTCCAACTATTGCCGAAATAACTTGAGGTGAATAACCATTAGCAGCTACACGAACACTATACTCTCCTACAGGAGCTTGTAATTCATAAAAACCTTGTGCGTCAGTAGTTGCTCTTAAAGGTGTTCCAACTAATTGAATTGTTGCACCTTCAACTCCTTGATTTGTGTCAACTGATTTTACTTGTCCTTTAACTAGTCCAGCATCTTCAGAAGTTAATACGAAAGTTTCATTTAACTTATCACCACGAACAACATCTACTTCAAAACTTTCTGAATGGTGTCCAAAACCTTCAATTGTTAGTGTGTAAGTGCCTGAATCTAGTGCAAGGAAGAATGATCCGTCTTGTTCTGTTTCAAACGTATAACCTGTTTCTTCAACAGTAATCGTTGCTTTTACGTTACGATCAAAGTTATTGGAAACTTGACCATGAATTTCACCAACTAACTCCTCTTTGTTATCTAGTGCCCAAAGAATTGCGTTGTTTACAATACGTTCACGGTTTTGGTCGAAATGTCCACCTTCCGTAAAGCCGTATCCGAAAGTCATACTTGCAAGTAAAACTTCGACACTATTTAAAGTACGGCCACCGTATGCAACTAATGAGCCTAAATCACCTTGTACAGAATGATTTGCAGTTGCAATTGTTGTACCAGTGTAGCCAGAGAACCCATTGTAATAACGACTAGTATATTTGAACTTACCATCTTCATCTGTAGCAACACCTTCAAAAATCGGGTGTTCTGCTAATACAGTCGCTTCTAATGTTTGTTGAGCAGCTGAAAGTCCACCCATTACATGTGATGCAGGATTTCCAATATGTTCAACTAGGAATCGAATACTTCCTCTAGGACCACCGTTACCAGGCCAAATAACAGGTGTTTCCGTACGGTCTAACTCTTTCAAAAACTCGACAAACACACCTTTTTCAGGGTTTAAACTATTGTTATAATCCGAGTTCGCAAAGATTAAATCCATATCTTTAATACGATCTAAATCAGTGTAATAAAGTTGCTCTACTATATAACCTCTGCCTGTTAAGTAATCTTCTAATTTAACAGAAGAAGAAGTTTGTGCATCTACAATTACTCCAATTGTTGGAGAAGGCTTTAAGTTACGTTTAAGTATCGTTTTACCATTTGGTGTAATTTCAACGTCTATTTCTAATTGAACATACCCTTCTTTTGTAACCATTAGTGTATATGTTCCTGGTTCTAGACGATCAATTATAACTTCACCATTACTGTCAGTAGTTCCTTCTCTAGGATAGCCTACTACATCAATGTGAACTCCCTCGACTCCTCCTTCTAGAGGATTGTCATCCACAAACTTACCTTCTAAAGAACCATTATCTTCTTTTAAATCTAATTTAATCTGTTGTTCTTCTAAATCTTCATCAATGTTAACTGTTATGTTTTTATCTTGATATCCAAATGAACTGATTTCTAATTCATATTCACCGTCTAATGCAGCGAGAGTAAAGTATCCAGTTTCCGGATTAGTCCATGTACTAATACCAAATTCTTCAATCTCCACTTTGGCATACACTGGGTTACCATCTTGATCTGTAATAGTACCTTCGACCGTATTGTATTCCACATATGCCGCCCATAGGATAGCATTCACAAAAATATCTAATCCATTTTGTGTATAATGTCTCGCATCATGTGTGAATGAAATTCCATGACCACCCATTAATAACTCCATACTAGAAGAAGTACGTGGTTTATAAGCGATTCCAAGTCCATGTGCATTAGTATGATCTTGGTGCTTGATTGTAGCTAATGGGTAACCTGAATATCCTTCGAAATATGCAATATCACTTCTATTTGGTAAAAGGATATCAATAAAATCTCCAACTTTACTGTTACCGAAAATTGGATTCTCTTCTAAGACCACATACCCTGCAGAGCTGTTGTAGTCTCTATGAGTTGTTCTAGACTTTGGATCTCCAAAACGATTAACTAAATGGTTTAATCCTGAACCTGTCCAATATGTGTCTCCAAAAATAACACTTACTTCATGCTTGTCAGCCTCAGCTAAAAAACTTTCTAAAGCTTCAAGCGTTACAGATGCAACAGATTGGTCGTTAAAGAAAATGACATCTAAGTTTTCTATATGAGGTGTGATATTAGCAATGTTAGTATAGTTTGTTGCTTCTATGCCAACTCCATCTAAAATTCCTCTTAAAGAACCTGTTGTAGCATCTCCAATTATTCCTACTTTAGGAGCAGGATACATTTCAATATTGAGTGAAATAGGTTCACTTCCTACCTCAATTCTCTCTGTGTGCGTTACATAGTCACGAAGAACAATCTTTAATTCATACCTAGCCTCATCAAGCCCTGTGATTTCGTAGTTACCGTTAATGGAACTAACAGAAGATTCTACCAATATTCCTTCTTCATCATAAAGTTCGATTTCAGCATATGGGATGGATTGTCCAGAAATTTTATTTACCACTTGTCCGGAAATTGTTCCACTATTGGAAACTTCCATTACAACATTTTCCACTAATGGTTGACCATTTTCAAAAGTCACTTCTACAAATTTCGTTGCGTAGCCACCTTTTCTAAAAGCAACATTGAAGACACCATCGTCATGGAATAATTCATATTGACCTGTTGTACCATCAACTTGAACATTCACTCCAGTTTCTATCACTTCAACTGTTGCTTCAATAGTATTTCCTTCTTCATCAACTACTGCACCAGAAATTTGTCCATATGAAGCATCTAATAAGAAGTTGACTCCGTTAATAAGAATCTGTTGTTGTGGTGTTAACCATCCATTATATGGGGAAACCCATGGTGAAGCCGAATGAGTTGAAAGTAATAAGTGTGCACTTTCTTCTGAAACAGCTTTATAGGCAATTCCCGATCCAACCATTCCAATTCTACTGCTTCCAACTGTAGCTAAATGGCGGCCAGAATATTGGTTAAACCAAGCTAAGTCACCATTATGGTGAATAGTATAAGTACCACCTTTTTCTAATCCATCAAGTATTGGATGTTCTTCGTCTACTCTTAGTCTTACAGTAGCATTGTAATAATCTGAGTCATATTGAGCTGGGTCGCCATAAAACTCCCATAGAAGTCTTAAGCTTCCGTAACTGATTCCCCATGTATCTGCAAACACAACACTAACGTCATTTTCTTTTGCTGCGTTTATTAAGTTATCAAACGATTCTTTATCAGGTCTATTGCCCATTGATCTGTAAGTTCCGTTCATGTATAACACTTGATAACTTGATATATCTTCTACAACATCCCAACCGCGTTCTTCAGCAGAGATATTGTTGTTATTTAAGAAACGAACAATGTCACCGTTATGATCATCTAATACTACAACATCAACTGGTGTCATATCAAATGGTACTAGTGTGTTTTCACCAGCCACTACATTAATTGTCTGTAGAGAATCAACATAACCACCAATAGAGAACTGAACGTCAAATGCTCCTTCATACACTTCGGTAAAACTGAAGTTACCTTGTGAGTCAGTCACAACTTGTAATGGTGTGTCAACTACTGAGATAGTAACACCTTCAAGACCAACACCACTTCTTTTATTTTTTACAGTACCTGATATTGAGCCAGTACCTGCATCTTCTAACGTAAAGTCTTGATTTAAACTATAGCCGGAAATAAATTTTATTTCTTCTATAGATTGTTGTAACCCATAATAAGCTATTTTCACTTCATACGTACCTGGGTGTGCACTCATGACATATTTGCCGTTCTCATCTGCTTCTACAGATTTCCCAGCATTCAGAAGTGTAATTTTTGCCTGAACAGGTTGACCAGCTTTTCCTTTAATTGTTCCAGATAATGTACCTGGCGCTTCAAAGCTAGTAACCCCAGAATGATCACCTACAACAACTTGACCTTCTGTTAATGCAACACCAGCTGTACTGATGTTTTTCAAACTATACGTGCTTAATTTCTCTCCAGTAAACACGTCATACACATTTAGATTTGACGCTAGATCTGTAACAAATAAATATCCATTTCCAGAAATCGCTCCCGTATTCACCATTGTACTTCCATTATTCGTTTCCCAAACTAGTTCCCCTGTATTCTTGTTAAACGCTTTAATATAAGTGTTTGCAGCAGAGCCAATCACTACTAAATCATCGAAAATTATAGGGGATCCTGCTTGTGTATCTCCAATACCAGTAGTACTCCATAACTTATTACCATTCGAAGCATTATAAGCATGTAGTGTGCCAGAACCGTTGCTAAAGTTTACACTAACTGCATATATGACACCGTCATGATATACAGGACTAGCTGCAAACCCTTGGTTGTCTGCAGTAACAGTCCATTTTTCAGAACCATCTGTTTTAGAGATTGCTTTAATTTGTCTACTCGCATAAGTAGCAACAAATAAAGTGTCTTCACCCATTGCAGCCCCGAAGAATGATTCGTTACCTACGTTAGCTTCCCAAATCTTATCTCCATTATTAGCATTTAATGCGACAGCTTTCGCATCGTTTGATAAATAAGATGTAACGTATAGAACTCCATTATCATAAATCGGTGCCTCGTAAATAGCAGGATATTCTAAACGTTTTGTCCATTTTGTCATACCCGTCACTAAATCGATAGCATAAATTAATGCATCGGAACCACCTGCAACATATACTGTGCCATCTACTACAGTAGGTGTCGAACGGTTTGTATTACCTGTTCTAACAGACCATTGTTCCTCACCACTATTTTGATCTAAAACAATCACATAACCTCGGTCAGTTGTAAAGACAACTTTTCCTTCAGCTATAACCGGCGAACTAAACAATACTTGTCCAGGTGATGTAAATGACCAACTCTCAGCTAGTTTTTCTGCATCTACTTCAGCAATACTCACTGCATTTCTACTATTATTATTTTTTGAGGTAGACCAATCTAATTGGCTATCAATAGAAACAGTAGAAACTGTAATATTAACCGTCATATTTTTTGTAACATCGACTGATACTGATTTTTGTTTTATACCTTGTCCATTTACTACCAAAGTATAATTGTCTTGCGGTATTGCATTAATAGAAAATTGTCCATTTTCATTTGTTCTTGCTGTTTCAAGAGGTGCGCCAACAACACGAACATAAGCGAATGCAACTGGACTACCATTTTCATAAGTTACAGTACCTGTTACATCAAAGCGCTCTGCTTCTTCAAGCGTCCATGCCACTTGTGTTACTTCACCTTTATTCACTTCAATTGTTTGCTTTAGCCCATGGTACCCGAAGGAATATACTTCAATTTCATGTATACCTTCGCGGACTTTAAAGTTAACTTCTCCATCTTTTACAGTAAAGCTACTTCCTTCTTTAAGGAATTTAATTTCACCAGAAATACCATTCCCATCCTCATCAAGTAATGTTCCTTTTACTTCTCCTGCATAAGCAACTTCTGTTACTGCTTGATAAACGTTAACGATTCCATGACCATACGTGTCGTTCGGTACTGCCCCCATGTGCGCTTCCGTACGAGCTGTATTTTCAAGAATACTTGCAACTTCATCAATTGTTAAATTAGGATTACTTTGTAAAATTAACGCGATTGCCCCTGCAACGTGAGGAGTTGCCATGGAGGTACCACTAATAGTGTTATATCCGTTACCTGGCCAAGCAGAGTAAATTCTATGCCCTGGTGCGGAAACTTCCGGCTTTACATAGCGTTTTTGTTCACCATTTTCATTTGTCCAGAAAACTGGGCCACGACTTGAGAAGGAAGCAATTTGGTCGCCACTATCTGTTGCTCCAATTGCAAACGCTTCTGGGAAACTACCAGGAGAACCAATAGTCTGTGATCCTGGTCCATCATTACCTGCAGCAAACAATGGGAAAATCCCTGCTGCAACCCATGCCTTTACACCATCTAAAAATTCTGTTCGATAAGTATCTGCACTTCCCCATGAGTTATTTACAACATGAGGTGCTTTACTTGGATCTCCACCAGGAGCTAAAAACCACTCAAAAGCCGTATGAATAGCAGAAGCTGTTGTTCCACCACCATCAGTGAAAATTTTTGCTGCTATCCATTCTGCACCTGGGGCAACTCCGACAGGTTCACCAGCTCCACCACCTACAGCTGAACCAGCAACGTGTGTGCCATGACCATGACCGTCACTTGGAGTTTTATATCCTTGACCTGAAACATCAATCCAAGAATATTGGTGGTTTCCATCTTTTCCACGATAGTTATGAGCTAGCGCTTCATGATTCCCTTCAACCCCGGTATCCATGATACCTACTACAATTCCGTCACCTTGTACCCCATATTCCCCCCATACTTTCGGAGCAAATATTTTTTCCAGACCCCATTCTGGTAATCTAGGAGGGGCTTCCTCAACTGTTACTTCTGGAACTTGGAATTCTCTGTCTAGTGTAATTTTCACAACATCTTCTCTATTTGCAAGAATCTCTAATGCCTCTTTACTAATTGTTGCAGCAACACCGTTGATAACCCAGAACGGTTTCACACTGCTAACAATTTTTTGATCTTCAAGCTTTTGTAAATCTGCTAAAAAACCAGCTTGTGAATTTTGAGCAGTTGCTTTTAACTGATCAACAACTGTTCCAACTCTTTCAGTTCTGTTGTTCATAGCTGATACTGTGCTTGAAAGCTTTTGCATATCTACCGAGTCTTTTAAGCGTACAATGATATTAGCTGTCCCTTCATTGTCTAGCTTATGTACGATATCGGTTTCTACTTTCCCACCAAGGACAAAGTCATCTTCATCAAAAGCAGGCTTTGTATCAAAGTTAATACCGTCTAATAAATTTGGTATCCCATTATTAATAGCTTTTGTGTTATCTCCATTAATAAAATCATCTGGATCTTGTGCTCGTTGTTTTTCAAGTTCCACTTCTTCCTCAATTGTTAAATTACTTGATTGAGTTTGAGCCCCTGCAAATCCGGGTAGTATTAAACTAACTATTAGTAATACCGTCATTATGATTGAAAATCTTTTACGATGTTTCTTGAAGTAATATAGTTTCAAAGCTTCTTCCACCCCCACGATTTTTTTGTATTATTTTTCTACTTACAAAAAGACACAAATAGCCTCCCTTCTCCTCTTATGCTTTGGCTACACTAGTCTATGCCTAAAGTGGTACCTAAATAGAAGGATTGTTGGCTTTTGTGAGGGTGGGTTCTAACTTCTAAATTAATATTTTGTTTGTTTAGTAGAATAATAGGGAATTTGAATGATTTAGGCATAGACCTTACTAAACTAACTAAACTAACTCACCTATAATTTCGACACATTCAACAAAATCCCTACTTAAATTTTTAGAATATTCTAAGTTTTTTAAAATCATAACTTTTGTACCGCACTTTTTCAAAAAAATTTAAATTTTCATTAAAATCGTTCACTTTGAGTTTTATTGTTCTGTTTATACATATAAAAACTACCTATTTCATCTATATCATTTTAAAAGAACTCCTAAAACACAGGCCTTTATATCTAGTTCGAAATCGAAATAAGAAACTGCCAAAATAACAATTTCGATATTCGTACTTTTTAAAAAATTTATCGATTATTTACCTTGTTTGTCAGAGTTAACTATTTCTATTTACACCATCAATTAAACACAAGAAAAAAGCATAGAAACTTTTTCTATGCTTCTTTCTAATCTCTTACGGTAATAATTGTTCTAATTGATTGTACATTTCTTGAGAAATAGCAAGTTCTCCGCCAAAAACGGTCAGCTGATTCAATGATGTTTCAATAATATAATTAATTGTATATGGTTCTAAATTTCTACCAACTAACAAGATACCACTTTGGTTCTTACTAGCAAGTACAGAACCGGTTAAAGCATCTGCAAATTGTCTACCTGTTGCTACATAGGCATGTTTGGATGTTGTATTAAAATGCTTCATTACATTTACATTTGTCTCATAACGAGTCGAACCAGAAATTCGAGTATGTTTAGGAAGTAACTTTGTAATCTCATCAGAAACTGCAAGTTGTCCCCCAATCACATACAACTCTTTGACATCTATGTTTCTGATTGCCTTACTAGTCGCCTCAGGAAGAACATTTTGTCGTGTTAAAAGAATAGGCATATTCTGCTTTGCAGCAAATGGCGCTACAGAAAGTGCATCTGGGAAGTCTCTTCCATTCACCAATACCGCTTTATCAACTTTTCCGCCTACTACTTTCTCGGCAATTCTTGAAGCTGTTTCATAACGGTCTTGTCCAAAAATTCTTTCCATTTCAATGTTTAATTCCTTTAATTCCTCTTCTATCGAACTATTAATAGCAAGTGTTCCACCTAACATAATTACTTTTGTCGCCCCAAGTCGAACTATTTCTTCCTTCACACCATTTGGTAGTAAATTAGATCTAGTTAATAGCATAGGAGCATTAAGTTTATGTGCTAAAGGCACTCCAGCTAATGCGTCAGCAAATTCATTTCCACGTGTTAAGATAATGACATCCGCTTTGTCCCAACCTTCTTTACTTACCTCTACCGCTGTTAAATATCTATCTTGTCCATTAATTCGTGCCATCTTTTCATGTAAAATGAATAGTTTCCCATTAGCAGTTGCAAAAGACGCGTTACCAGCAAGGTCTGTCACTTCTACTTTAATCTGAACACTTGTAGACGAAATATCAACAGGTACTGTCCAGTTTAGCTTATACTGTCCTGGCGTAGTTTCGTTCATATCTACTTGATCGATGGTCGTTCCACTTTCATTAAGTAATGATAATGTTGCAGTTCCGCCTTCCGTATCGCTCAAAACAGTAATTGTAACAATATCTCCAGGTACTATATATTGATCCGAATTAGGAGTTATGCCGGAGATAACTGGTGGTGTAGAATCAAGTTCAATAGCTACTACCGTTTCTGCCACATTTCCTGCTAAGTCAGTTGCTCTAACCGTGATAGAATTCATTCCCTCATTCAATGTGACAGAATGATTGAAATGTTCGACGTTTTCATCCAGGGTAAACACAACTTCTTCACCATTTATTGTAACTTCGGCTAAATTTTCTTCCTCTACAAATCCTGTAATAAGAACTGTTTCTTTATTGGTCACTAATCCGTTTTCAGGCCCATTTATAATTATCACAGGGTTTGTAATATCTTTAACAATAATTACTTCATTGGAAGGTTCGGAAGCTCTAGAACCAATGTATTGAACGGCTGTAATAACATTTTTCCCTTCCGTTAACGATAGTTCTGCTTGGAAGTTTGTTTCCGCCATATCTATACTAGAAACCTCTTCTCCATTGTTGTATATGGTAACAGTTCCTTCTGCTCTACCAGTTCCACTAATTATAACTGTTGAATCGTTTACATAACTTCTCTCTCCGTCACCATGTAACATAGGTGATTCGACAGAGTAGTTTACATGGGAACGAATCATAAAGTTACCATTTGAAGCAGTTGATTTTGTAAATTTCCCAGTGTTATCTAATTGATACGAACGATCTGCAAATGGTGAACTTTCATCAATACCAATGCCTGGACTATCTGGGAAGTCCTCCGTTTGAACAAATACAACAAAATAATCTTTATCTGTTTGGTATGCAAAATCACTTAAGTCAACGTAATTCCATTGACCTCGAATTCCTTCAACAGTTACAGGTGCTATCACTCTCGCTCCTGGCTCTCCTTGAGCGTTACTCTCATATACAGCAATAGAGAATTTATTTCCACCTGGAGTTGGCCAATCTGCTCCCCATAGATACACACTCGCACCTACAAGGTTGGCTAACTCATCAGGTGTCATTTTCTTTGCAAATCCATATCCTTTGCTATAGAATGATCGAGCATTCTCAGCTGTACCATCATCGTAAGAAATTACTGTACCTGGGAACGGATCTATCTCTACTACTATTTCTGTTGTTTCCCCACCTGATACACTAACCCTAACATTTTTAGGATGATAGTTTGGTAAAGATAAACTTACTGTATAGTCTCCTTCTAACACTTCTTCGAATTGATAATAGCCATTGCTATTCGTATAAACAATCGGTAACATTCCATCTTCTACAACTCTAACTCTTGCCCCTTCTATCTGCTGATTCGTTACTGAATTTATAGCAACAAGAGAAATAGAGCCCCTTGGAACCTCTTCTAATAAGAAGTGCTTGTCAATAATTTGCTCATCTTCTAATGTAAACTCCAATAGTTGTGAATAATAACCATAAGACTCTACTTTAATAGTATAACTTTCTCCTTCTGGTGTCGAACGATGCAGAATAGTAAAAGACCCATCTTCTAAACTGGATTTGACCGTTCTACCTGTTTCCACTACTGTAACAATAGCTTCTAATGGTAGTCCAGCTGGAGGATTATTTTCTATTAATACGTTTATGTTCTTCCATTTCATTTGTGAAAGAGTCAAGCCGTCTGTTGGAATCTTTTCATTTGATGCTACATTAGAAATTGCTACAGTATCTGTAACATTAGCAACGTTCTCTACTTTAAGTTGGTCAATATACCAGCCAGCATGTGATACTCTATCGTCAGATTTAAATAATAATCCAACAAATACAGGATTTTCAGACCCAGCATATGGCTCTAAATCTATTGTTAAATCATTCCAAGTACGCTCTCGTCCTGTGAAATGTTCTAATTCCATCCATTCACCGCTATTAAGGTCATTTGTTACTAATACTTTTCCATAATCTTGAATAAATTCAATATCAAACCAGTGTTTAAATGACAATGTAGGATTGTCTACATCACGCAAATCTAGAGGTGGTAATCGCAAGAAACTATTGGAATTATCCGAGTAGTTACCTGTAATATTTGTTCCAACTAACTTTTCTCCACTTCTTTGGGTTGGTGCACCAGTCCCTGACGGTTTGCCCCACTGCCAGTCCCCTGAAAGTAGAAGTCCATCTAACTCTGTTGAAAAATCACTTTCAAACGTATGATTTGGATTTATACCAAAAAGGATTTCCACCTCATAAATTTCAGTGCTAGCCGTATTCCCACTAAAATCATATGCATTTATCATATATTCAAAGCCAGGATCTTTTACATATTCTAATGGAACAGCAACGGCGTAGACACCATCTCTATAATCACCCATTACTCTATCCATCTCTACTGTTTCCCATTGATTGTTTTCATCTTCTCTTACTAACAATTCCACTTTCACTACTGAGATATTATCGGTAACACTTGCTGACAAAGTTACATCTAGCCCTCTGTAACCATATAAATACTCTTCGTGTTCCACGATGACCGGATTTTCATTATCCGATCCTTCTTTTAATACAGATCCTTTAATTCCTCCCATACCAGTTGCTATAGATGCCACTGATTCATATGCGTTTACAAGCCCTCTTCCATATCCATAGTTTGGTGAGTTCGGATATTGGGTATCTGTTAAAGGAACAGCATGTTCATTCATAATTTCTTCTAGTTCGTCTACTGAAAGGGATGCATCAACTGAACGTAATAGTGCTGCAACACCAGCTACATGCGGAGAAGCCATACTTGTTCCGTTCCATGACTCATATCCATTGTTTGGAACTGAAGATCGTATATTTACTCCAGGTGCAGCTATATCAGGTTTTAAGTCACCAGCATAAGGTCCAGGCCCTACACTTGAGAAACTACCTCTTCTATTGTTAATGTCTGTTGCACCAACAGCATAGCTTTCTGGATAGTTACCTGGTGTACCAACTGTGTTCGGATACGAATTTCCTGCTGAGAAAACTGGTAAAATACCTGCTGCTCTCCAAGCGTTTACCATTGGACGATACCAATCATCTCTTGCAGATCCCCCACCCCAAGAATTGTTTACTATATCAGGAGCTAAATTAGGATCACCGTTCGGAGCTAACATAAATTCCCCTGCTGCTAATAGATGAGATGCTTGTCCACCTTGCGCAGTGAATGCTTTTGCAGCAATCCATTTTGCTCCAGGAGCTACCCCGATTTTATTCTTCCCATCTGGACCTTCTCCTAAGATGGTACCCATAACGTGTGTACCATGGGGAATGGATGCAATATCATATGGCATGCCTTGACCAGAAATTGCATCAAACCAGTTACCAGTCGGATTTGGATTGTTTGGATCTAGAGGGTTGTAACCTCTCCACTTTTCTTTAAGCGTATCATGTTGCCAATGAATACCTGTATCAATCATTCCAACTACAACACCATTACCGTTAATACCAAACTCATTCCACACTCTCGGTGCTTCTACTCGGTTAATATTCCACTCAATCGTAGAATCACCTTGAGTAACTGTTAATTCATTGATAGCTTGTTGTACATTATTATTAATTTCTTCAACTGAAATTTCAGGCCAATCTATTTCAATAGTAAAATCAGGACTGATTTTTGCTACTTCTGGTCTTTTTGCTATGTTTTCTACTACTTCTATCGTAGTTTTTAAATAGATTACATTCATAATATAGAAGCTTTCCACATCTTTAACTTGTCCATTATCACGGAACTGCTGTATGGAATCTAAGAGGGGTTTTTGTGAAGTCTCGGCTGAAGTTTTAAGTGCATGGACAACTGCGTGTTTTGCTGCCATGTTTTGCTCATAAGGAGTAGGTTTTATTTTACTTTGATTGCTTAGTTGTGCTTTGGCCATAGTTGCTATTTTCTCTGGCTCAACTTGTTCGTTTAATTCTACTAAAACTTCTACAAATTCTTGTATTTTGAAGCTACTTAATACTTCTGAATCAATAACTTTTGATATGTCTCTTACATTTTTTTGTATCATATTTACACTACTTGTTGACTGAGCACTTGCAAAGTTACCCATTGACGTAAAGACAAGCAACACAGATAATATGATAGCAAAACCTCTCCTACTTCGATACTTCCTCATTCATTTACCACTCCTTTAAAATAAATTATGTACATAGTAAATTTCTGCACTATTCTAAATTTTCCTTTATTTTTTAAATTTTCAGATAATAATACCTATTATTCGACAGCATCTTTAATATTCTTTCGTACTATTTTTTACAAAAAGGATGTTTTCACATAGATTGTTTTTTTTAGCTATGAATGTTGTCCGGTCATTTCCGCTGCCGGCACAAGACTCCCCAGGGTGGTATGCCACTAGCGTTGCACATCATACAAATATTGTAAGTAGTTTACTGTGAAGAAAATTTTTCGCAGAAAATTCGTAGACAAAAATAAAAAATGCTCCTATTGTAGAAATGTTAGATGTTTGTTCCCGAAAACAAACTTTCTACAAAGGAGCACCAAAACTTATGAATATGGTATCTCAAAATACTGTATTACGTCGATGCTTGTCGATGTTACCGACTGAAAAATTTTCATGTCCACTTTTAAACTACTATAATTAAGAGTTAACTACGGAAGCGCTAATCAAAATCTTTGTTACTGCACAACTCGATAAATGGAACTCTTACAATGAGTTTTCAATTAAGATGAAGGCAAAAAAAGACCTTATGAAATATATAAATGTCGATAGTATTAGTAGCTCTCAATTAAGTAGAAGGATTAATGAGCTTGATACCACTATACTTCAGGAACTCTTCTTGAAGTTGGTTGGATAACTTAATTGCTATACAAAGTCTATGACTGGACTTCCTTCAAACATAGATCGACTTCGAATCGTTGATTCGACACACATAAAGCTTCCCGCTATTCTTTGAAGGTGCAAACGTTACTAAAGGATGGACAGTTGTAAAGATGCACACACGATTAATCGTTGCTTCGCCAGATGTCAACTATCCTGATAGTATTGAACCTTCTAATGGAAAGGTTCAATACCATGTAGGCGGAGATGTTTTAATTGAAGTTTCTGATGCTACATATGTAATGGATCGTGGGTACATGGATTGCTTTCGAATGAATGAATGGATAAAAAATAAAATAAAGTTTGTTATCCGTATTAAAAAAGATAAGATTGTGGAAAGAGTCCTAGAAGAGTTTGAGGTCCCAGAGGGATCAATTATCCAGAGAGATGCGAAAGTAGTATTAGGTGAGAATGGTAAAATGCAACCTATTCGAATAGTTGAATTCGTTGATGAAGAGGGAAATTACTACAAAGTAGCCACTAACAGATGGGATTTAGGACCAGAAACCATTGCTGAAATCTATAGAAATAGATGGTTAATCGAGCTATTCTTTAAATGGATAAAACAATCTTTAAGGTTTGTAAAGGTTTGGAGCACTAAGCCTCAAGGCATCTGGAATCAAATGTTTATTGCGATGATCGCCAATATCTTAACTTTAATGGTTCGATTAAAAACTATATCAATGTTAAGTGTTTTAAGGCATATTCGAACGTATATTCACCAACAATGGGATGTTTTTGTAAAGCATGGGAACATAAGGCAACCAAGACTTCTAAAGGAAGACAAAAAGTACCTAAAAAACCTAAAAACCCAGATGATTATGGCAATGTAGCGCTTATCGTAGAGAAACAAAAGAAACGTAAGAAAAAGAGAATCAAATAAAGTTAATATACAAAAAATAGGAACAAGCACGACTCTTGCTTGAAGTTGTCGTTTTTGCTTCCCATATAAAAAACTAGATGTAAAATTCCCCAATTAATTCAATTGTTTTTACAGTTATGCAACGCTAATGGGTGGTATGCCGAAGAACGAAAGCTTTTAAATAGAACAAAATTTACGAAAAGAACCAACAAATAAAATAAAAGGCAGACAATTGTCAGCCTTTTTGTACATTCTTTATGCACTTTTCTTTGAAAACTTTGTGCTCATTTGTTGACTTTTCAGTTTGTAATCATAAACAAAGGTAGTAAAGATAGCTACTACAATCAATAGCATTAATACAATTACAAGAAAACTCATATTATATATATCTACTAATATTCCACCCATGAACGGACCTAACATTCTTCCACCAGTAGCTGTACTATTAACAATACCTTGGTAAAAACCTTCTCTTCCCTTTGGAGCGAGATCATTCGCAATGGTTGGAACTGCTGGCCATACGAACATTTCACCAATCGTCATGATGATCATCGCCACAGCAAATGCTGTAAATTGTTGTGCCTGAGCGATAATAGCAAACGACCCCATAAATATGATGAGCCCAACAATAATTTGGGTTTTTAATGTTTTCGTATACCTTTTTATTATAAAAGATATAATGGGTTGCCCAAATACAATTAACAATCCATTTATCGTCCAAAGCAAACTATAGTGAGTTAACGGAATTCCAAGTGACTGCGTATGAGTTGCTATCGTTGTTTGCCATTGAACATAACCCATCCAACATAATAAGTAACCTGTACAAACAATTAATAACGCATAAAGTTTTGTATGGTCTTTTATCTTGCCAGATTGGTCAATAACACTAGTTTGTTTTGTTGGATTCGATTGAATGGATTTATAGCCAAATACCGCAATTGCTAGGAAAATTACATACGTAACAGTGGTTGCCATAAATATGTAATCAAAACTATAGTGCGCAATTAGTCCACCAAATGCAGCTCCGACTGCTACTCCAACGTTTTGGGATACGTACATAGCATTAAACGGTTTACGTCCGCCTTCTTTCCAAACAGAACCAGCCATCGCATACATAGAAGGAAAAACGATACCTGAACCAAAACCAATAATCGTTAGATAAATTACGTAAAAAGGCCATTCATGATTAAATGTCATACCGATAAGAGCCATAATCGTTATAAGGATACCTAATAAAATTGACTTGTAGCCACCTATTTTGTCAAAAAGATACCCACCGATTAAATTACCGATTACACTAGCAGCGGCATTGACCATTAAAACTAATCCTGCAACGGATAATGACTTGCCAAGAATATCGTGAATATATATCATGTTTAACGGCCATAAAAAAGAAGATCCTGTAACATTTATAGCCATTCCAATTATTAATAACCAAAGGGCTTTCGGCATTTTCTTCAAATGAAGCCCTCCTTTACAATTATTTCGAAATCCAAAATAATTGTAATTCGTTTTAAGGAAAGTTGCAATAAGGAATTAGTGGGACAAGTTAACTTATATTCATTTCTGCAAAGAATCATGATAATTTACTCATTATTAACCAAAAAATATAAGATAATCGTCTTCTTTTCTTAGTATTAAATAGTGAGTGATTATGATTAAAAAGGTATACCCTCCCCCTTAAATTCTCTATTTTTCTAGTGATATTGTGCTCCTAGATATAATTATCGTGCGCCGAGAGCTAAATTTAGTTCGCCAAACGCTCGGTCATGTTCGCCAAAGTAGAAATGTTGTGCTGCTAGAATGATTTTTCGTGCACCTAGTCATCATATACCTCACCTAGGTATATCTTCAAATAAACCTTTTGGACACATTGCACATTAAAACGCAAAATTAAAAGAAGGGGCAACAAACACCCTTCTTCTTACATTCCACTATTCATTTTCACTATGGTTTTTAGAACGAACTGGCTGGGCTTTTTTTAAGTTCTTTTGCTTAACTTCCTTCACAGGATTATATTCTTGTCCCATTTCTACGTTGTTCACACCATTTTTCGTTTTTTGTTCTGGATTGTTTTGCTTGGAACGTTTTATCATAGTGTACTACAACTCCTTTTAATGTCTTAACAAGGTCATTTCGTTTTGAAGTTGTTGTAATTGTATACGCATTCTGTTTAATTGTTCCCTTTGCTGTGCATTACAACTCATTGACAGATGCATTAAGTCATTGTATGTTTCTTCGAGTTTTTCCTGTGCATTTAAATATTCACTATCATTGTAATGCTCTTGTGCTTGTGCACTTGTAAATTGATCTTCTGCATACTTTATACTATCTTCACATTGTTGCATAAAATGGTCTACAGATTGTCTTGTTGCCAAAAGTATCACCTCAATGATCATGATATGTCATGTTCCCCTTTATTTTGCTCCAATTTCTTATATACATTCCATAAAAACTACTACCCACTTTTATCCAATAGACTGCACTTCTAAATTGACGGTTTAAATGCTAAAATGGCTAAAGAATTAGGTCAAATAAAAGGATGCGAACTTATGAAACATCTACAAAAAATTCCAAACGCGTTTCCATATTCTTCTGACAATAAAAGATACCATACATGGAACTATCACTTACGCCAAACATTCGGACATAAAGTGTTTAAAGTAGCTTTAGACGGAGGATTTGATTGCCCAAATCGTGATGGCACTGTTGCTCATGGTGGTTGCACATTTTGTAGCGTTGCTGGTTCTGGCGATTTTGCAGGTAATCGCACAGAAGATTTAGTAACTCAATTTCATACGATTAAAGATAAAATGCATACAAAATGGAAAGACGGCAAGTATATGGTTTATTTCCAAGCATATACGAATACACATGCTCCTGTTGAAGAACTTCGAGAAAAGTTCGAATCAGTATTAAATCAAGAAGGTGTAGTTGGAATTTCCATTGCCACAAGACCTGACTGTTTACCAGATGAAGTAGTTGAATATTTAGCGGAACTTAACAAAAGAACATATTTATGGGTAGAACTCGGTCTTCAAACTGTCCATGAAAGAACGGCACTATTAATAAATCGTGCACATGACTATGATTGTTATAAAGAAGGAGTAAACAAACTCCGGAAACATAGCATTAAAGTATGTTCCCATATTATTAACGGCTTACCGCTAGAAAATTACGACATGATGATGGAAACAGCTAGAGAAGTAGCAAAACTCGATGTACAAGGGATTAAACTCCATCTCCTACATTTACTTAAAGGAACACCTATGGTAAAGCAATATGAGAAAGGGATGGTACAATTTTTACAACTAGAAGAATACGTAAACTTAGTTTGTGATCAATTAGAAGTAATTCCACCTGAAATGATTGTTCACCGAATTACTGGTGATGGACCAATTGACTTAATGATTGGACCGATGTGGAGTGTAAACAAATGGGAAGTAATGAATAGCATTGATGCAGAATTGCTTAGAAGGAATAGCTTTCAAGGGAAATTTTTCAAAAAAGGTTGAGTTGAAATGAAGTTAGAGAGAGTATTACCTTACTGTAAAAAATTATTACAACTTTCATTGTCAGAAGGTGACGTTGCGATTGATGCGACAGTTGGCAATGGTAATGATACACATTTTTTATCACAATTGGTTGGAAAAACTGGCCATGTGTATGGATTTGACATTCAAAAAGAAGCAATCCATATTGCCCAGAATCTGTTAAAGGAAAAAATGAGTGATGAAAATGTTACGCTCATTCAAGACAGTCATAGCAATGCATTAAACTATGTTACAAAGCATCATATTGGAAATATTAAAGGTGCTGTCTTTAATTTAGGTTATTTACCTGGTGGAGATAAATCAATAGTTACAGTAGCAGAAAGTACAGTAAGTGCTATTGAACAACTATTAAATGCGATGGCTAGCGGTGGAATTATTGTGATCGTTGTATATCATGGACATCCAGAAGGAAAGCTAGAAAAAGATCACCTTCTACATTACGTTAGTTCACTAGACCAAAAACAAGCAAGCGTATTGCAATATCGATTCTTAAATCAAGTAAATGATCCACCATTTGTTATTGCAATTGAAAAAAAATAAAGGTAGTTTAGAAATTAAAAGTCGTGCCGGTGGTGTGGCCGCTTTCCGCGGGTGTCTAGGTCAAGCGGCTAGCTCCTCGAGTATAAGCCATGGCCAACTCGAGGGCAAAAAACACCCTCAAGCTGTCCCTGTCTTATACTAGTCGGAGCTGAACGAGCCGCTCTTACTTTTTCGTAGAGGCGGTGAGCCTCCTCGAGCCCAAGGGCTCTGTGGGGTCTCACCAGCCTGCCCTCTCCCGCAGGAGTCGGCCACACCACCGGCACTTGAACAGACTTCACTATATTATTAAATCTAACAAAGACTTTTATATAGCCCCCTTTAAATCATGAAGATCTTTTCCATTTTTGAACGGTGCGATAAACTCTTCCATTTATGTAAAAGAAATAACCTGTTCCGCCACTAGAACGAATCATCTTTCTTGCAATAGTAGAAATATCTTTATTCCCCTGAACTTTTTCATCCGATAAGTAAACCGCTAATAAACCTCGATTAATTAACTTATGAAATTTCTCATAAGGTAAACCTTTTGTATACTCGTCCGCTTTTTCTAAAAAGTGCTGAAGTCTTTCAAGAATTTTCTTTTCACTTGAATAATAAAAGCAGAAATTTAAATCGCCGCCTTCTATGTCTTCATCTTGATCAATAAAATAGTCCAGCAATATATGTAACCCTTGTATGTAAGGAAAATAGCCAGCCATAATTTTTTCCGCACATCGATCTGTAAATGAAGGCTGAAAACTGTTAGAAACTAAGCAAAAAATACCTAATGTAGAACCAGAACAAGCGGAAAATTCATACCATTCCATTGGTGGTAGGTTTTGTTTATGTTCGTTAAACCATGATTGCAAACGCGGTAATCTTTCTTCTTCTTTTACATGTTTATGTATTTGTAAGTCACAATAATATTGTGCGAGTTCCAGTAAATAAGGTTTAATTTTGGCATAGTGTATGTTCTTCTTTAAGACAGATTGACAAGTATCAACTAAATCAAAAAGGTATCCACCATCATTTTGTTCAGAACGAAAACGATAGTAATTTTCTTGCTTCCTATCAATACTTAATGCAGTTAACATAGAGTCATGTAATGCTCGAAAATCCGTTGGATCAAGTGAAGTACTTCTGTCACATAAATTATCCAGATAGTCGCTTATTGTTTGGTAAGCAACAATAAACTTAATACTTTCTTCGATATTTTCTTGTGCTAGCAATGCCAGTATTGCCCCACCTTCGCAATGAAATGTTTTTGAATCAATACTAGCAAGTGCTTGTTTTCGTAGCTCATCATCAGAAATAGCTGCCGCTCGTTCTTTCCAATAGTCTAACTCTTTATAAACGAGCGGAAATACTTTTTTGTACACAAGTTTCATTAAGGCGAATGGCTGTGTTGGAATTTTCAACTAATCACTTCCTTTAGTAAGGTTCATAATCTCATTTATATACGAAAATAAACCGTATATGAAATTAATTCCCCTTTAAATGCATTTCAACAAATGAGAAGGCATACCGAAATACTTCCTCTCTTTCAGGTTCATTAAAAATTTCATGATATAACCCTTCCCATTCGACATAAGTTTTATTTTTCCCTTTAAAAAGATTAAACCATTGAACCGTATCTTCCTTATTAACAATAAGGTCTTCACCTGCTTGCATGACAAGAAGTGGTACATGTTTTGGAAGTTCGTTTGTTTTTAATTGGGCCAATTTAATCGCTTCTAACAATTCCCGGTACCATCTCACTGACACTTTTTTCACATATAGCGTATCTTTTTTACCAACTTCCTGTACTTCTCTATTTCTTGTTACCTTTGATAACGTAATATCAGCATTAAACAACATAGTCGGTTTTACAACATTTAGACCTCGAGAGATAAATTCAACCGCTTTGTTCGGATAACGTGCTAAACCTAAGCAGGGCGAAGACAATATAATGCCATTTAACAATAATTCCTTTTTTTCTTGTAAAGTACGAATAACTGCTAATGCACCCATACTATGACCTAATACAAATACTGGAGGCTCTAACAAGTATGCCTCTTTTATCCATAATTCAATCTCATCCATATATTCGTCAAAACTATAAATATGTCCTCTTCTTCTCGTTGACAAACCTTGTCCAGGTAAATCCCCCATAACAACATGGTATCCAACTTCATTAAACTTTTCGACTAACCATTTATATCGACCATGATACTCTAAAGCACCATGTACAATAACAATCGTTCCTTTCGGGTCTTTCTCTGTTAACCATTTTCGCATGTGTGTCCTCTCCCTTTAGTACAAATGGTTGTATTATAAATTTTAATGTATCACTCTCATTGTATTCAATATATACAATGAAAATTTTCAATCACCTTTTGTTTTGATAAAATAAGAATATATCATAAGAAGATTGGAGAAAAAAGATGAGTAAAATTATTCCTTATCATGATAAATTCCCTAACATTGATCCCACTACATACGTAGCAGATTACGCTGTTATTACTGGTGATGTAACGATAGGAAAAGAATGTAGCATTTGGTTTCATACCGTTATTAGAGGCGATGTAGCACCAACAATAATCGGAGATCGAGTGAACATTCAAGACCAATCAATGTTACATCAAAGCCCAAATAAAACATTATTAATCGAAGATGACGTTACAATTGGCCATCAATGCACGTTACATAGTTCAATTATTAGGAAAAGCGCCCTTATTGGAATGGGTTCAATTGTGTTAGACGGCGCTGAAATTGGTGAAGGCGCATTCATTGGTGCAGGCAGTCTTGTCCCACCAGGTAAAAAAATACCTCCAAATACGTTAGCTTTCGGTCGACCAGTAAAAGTAGTAAGAGAATTGACGGAAGAAGACCGAAAAGATATGCACCGTATTCGAACTGAATACGTAGAAAAAGGGCAGTATTATAAATCTATTGATTCATAATACTAATTACCAACATTTTCATCATGTTAAACAAAAACACTGCAAATCTCTAAGTTGCAGTGTTTTTTTGCACGCGAAATTTTAAATAATATCTTTACAAATAATTTGCAAATTCTAAATATTATCCATTTAGAATTAAGAATAGTTATAGTAGGGAAAGACAAGAGAAAAGAGGTATTGTTAATGGATAAATTACTTCATCATTTTTATGAAATGGAATGCCATTTATTTCGACTCGTCAACCAGCATTTTCATAATAAAATGATTAACCGTTTCTTTCAAACCATTACACATGTAGGGGGGGCAACACTTTCAATAAGCTCTGTCTTGCTCATTATTTTACTTACATCAGGCAACTTAAAATTCACAGCCATGTCGTCACTTTTAGCACTTACGGTTAGTCATATTCCTGTAGCAATTGCTAAGAAGATTTATCCTCGCCGCAGACCTTATTTAGCATTGGATGAAATAAATGTTACAACAAACCCGCTAAAAGACCATTCATTTCCATCAGGTCATACAACTGCTATCTTTTCAATCATAACACCATTTCTTATGTATCAACCTGCACTACTGTTTATTTTATTACCTATTGCGGTTTCTGTTGGAATTTCAAGAATTTACTTAGGTTTACATTATCCTTCTGATGTATTAGCTGGAGCTCTGCTCGGAGGGGTGTCTGGTGTTGTAGCATTTACTCTAGTTGTTCTAACTGTTTTATAAATAGGCTTTGTTAGAAAAATGACTATGAATTAAGTCAATTATTATTGGAGGGTTATCATGAAAATCGCTATTTTTACTGATACGTTTGCTCCGGATGTTAATGGAGTAGCTAGAACACTAAAGCGTTTTACTGATCACCTAGAGAGAAACAACATACAATATCGAGTATTTGCTCCTGAGAGTTCAAATGAGAGTATTTACAATAACCATGTTCATCGTTTTACTAGCCTTCCATTTTTCCTTTATCCAGAATGTAGGCTCGCTTTACCTAACGTCCTCCATGTTAAAGAAGAACTCTTAACCTTCAAACCAGACATTATTCACGTTGCCACACCTTTTAATATAGGGCTATGTGGCCTTCATTATGCGAAGAAGTTGGATATTCCTGTAGTTGGCTCTTACCATACCGATTTTGATAAATATTTAGAGTACTATGATTTACAGTTTTTAAACCCCCTTTTATGGAAATATATGCGATGGTTTCATCGAACACTAAGTAAAATATTTGTCCCATCAACAGTCACAAGAGAACATCTTCAAAAATTCGGTTTTACTAATCTTTCTATCTGGTCACGTGGGGTAGATTGCACTATCTTTAAGCCCTCATTCAACAAAGGTAGCTTCAAAGACAAATTTAATATAAAAGAAAAGCATGTTTTATTATATGTTGGTAGGCTCGCACCAGAAAAAGATATCTTTATGCTACCTAAAATGGCAAATAAGCTTCCAAAAAACATTCAAGAAAATGTCCACTGGCTTATCGTAGGAGATGGTCCTTCAAAAGAAGAACTACAGAATACTGCACCATCAAACATGACCTTTGCTGGCTTCCTTGACGGACCACAATTAGTAGAAGCATACGCAAATTCTGACTTGCTTGTCTTCCCATCTGCAACGGAAACTTTCGGGAATGTTGTATTGGAATCCCTTGCTTGTGGTACCCCTGTCATAGGAGCAAATGCTGGGGGAGTAAAAACAATTATAAAGAATAAAGAAACCGGGATATTATGTGAAGAAAAAAATATAGATGACTTTTCGATTGCAATCAAAACGATTTTATCAGACGATTTGTGGAGAAATGAAATGTCTGTAAACGGAAGAAACTATGCCCTCTCACAAAGCTGGGATACTATCTTTCATAACTTGTTAGAAGAATACAATAAAGTACTAACGAGTGAAAAGAATGCGAAAATACTGGCTTAATTTAAATAGAGGCTGGGACAAAAAGGTCTTATGAAGTTCGTCTGCCGTTAAAAATTTGTTGTAGTTGCTTCATAAGGCTGATGAAGTTCATCTGGCGTTAAAAATTGGTTGTGCTTGAACTTCATAAGGTTGATGAAGTTCATCTAGCGTTAATATATAGTTGTAGATAAACTTCATATGCCCGATGAAGTTCATCTGGCGTTAAAAATTTGTTGTAGTTGAACTTCATAGGGCTGATGAAGTTCTTTTGTGTAGAGAGTGATTCAAGGACTTTCTTTCGTTCGACTCGGATAATACCTTTGTTCCATCAATAAGAGGCCCGCAAGAACAAAAATGTTCTTACAGGCCTCTTCCATTTAATTCACTGGGTTTTGTCACAGCCTCATTTTATTAGATAATTCATGCTCCACTTTCAACAATTTCTCTCTTCGTACTCAACCACTCATACTTCTCCATTTTTTGTTGATATTGTTCTACATATAAACTATACCAAATTAAAAATACAAATACAGTCCATAGTTTACGGCTATTGTCACTCACTCCAGCACGGTGATCATCTAATAGCTTTAACAAGTACGATTGGTGAAAGTATTGCTCGGCAGCAGCACTATTTTGAATAAGCATCTTCGCCCAGTCATATAAATCATCTTTAAGCCAAACTCGTAGCGGTACAGGGAAACCTAACTTTCTTCTATTTGTAACATGCTCAGGAATAAGTCCAGTAACCGCGTTTCTAAGTAATGTTTTCGTTTGAGTAGCATTTACTTTTAAATTTTTAGAGATAGACGACGCAGCTTCAAACACTACTTTATCTAGAAACGGAACGCGTACTTCTAAGGAATGTGCCATCGACATTTTATCTGCTTTTACTAAGATATCCCCTTTTAACCAAGTATGCATATCAACATATTGCATCTTCGTGATATCGTCGTACTCTTTTGCAAAGTCATAAATACTTTGTGTAACTTGTCGATAATTTACATTTCTGTTATAACCTTTAAAGAAAGCTGCTTTTTCTTCTTCTGTAAATATTTTTGCATTGCCAATAAATCTTTCTTCTATCGGAGTACATCCTCGTAAAATGAAGCTCTTCCCTTTCATTCCATCAGGCATCGACATAGATATTTTCATTAAACTTTTCTTTAACGTATCAGGAATGTATTCAAACATTTTTAACGATTGTGGCTCGCGGTAAATGTTATACCCTCCGAAAAGTTCATCCGCACCCTCTCCAGATAAAGCAACGGTAACGTGCTCTCTAGCAGTTCTAGCTAGAAAATATAAAGGTATGGCTGCAGGGTCTGCAACAGGGTCATCTAAATGCCAAATTATTTTTGGTAACTCTTTAATAAATTCATCCGGCTTAATGTTATAACTAATGTTTTCAACACCTAAAGCCTCAGCTGTCTTTTTCGCAACATCTATTTCACTATATCCATCTATCTCAAACCCAACAGAGAATGTTTTAATATTAGGATTAAACTCTTTAGAAAGAGTTGCGACAATCGTCGAGTCAATACCACCAGATAAGAAACAACCTACAGGCACATCACTGCGCATATGTTTTTTAACGGATTCCCTTAGCACTTCCTGAATATGGTTTTCTAAACCTTTTTCTGATTGTGCAACTGGATGGAAAGTTGGATGCCAGTATTCCGTAAATTGTAAACCATTTTTCTTATCTAGTGTAAAATAGTGACCTGGCTTCACCTTTTTTATAGATGGAAATAATGTGTTTGGCTCTGGTACATATTGAAAGGTTAAATAGTGTTGAAGTTGAGTCTCATCGATCGACTCTTCAACGGGAATACCTTGAAAAACACTTTTCACTTCTGATGCAAAAATAAACGCTTCTTCGTTTTCATAATAGAACAAAGGTTTAATACCGAATGGGTCACGTGCACCAAATAGAGATTTTTCTTCTGTGTCCCATATTAAAAAACTAAACATTCCTTCTAAGTACTTCACACTTTCTTCTTTATATAAAGAGTAAAGAGCTATAATGACTTCTGTATCTGATTCAGTTTGAAATGGATACCCTTGCTCCACTAATTTTTTTCTTAATTCAACATAGTTATAGATTTCACCATTAAAGATGATCCAATAACGTTTTGAGTAGTCGTTCAACGGTTGTGCACCATTTTCTAAATCAATAATACTAAGTCTTTTAAACCCAAATTGAACCCACTCATCTTGAAAAACTCCAGTGTCATCTGGTCCACGATGATGTATTGCAGAAAGCATCTCTTCCATCTGACCATATTCATTTGCTTTCCCATACTTAGAATAAAATCCGACAAAACCACACATAATTACACCTCTTTAGTAAGCATTAAAGTTATCTATTAAAATAAATACCCATTTTCCACTAAAAATAGTATTAGTTTTCCTAAATACTTTGAGAATATACTAGAATAGTAATAATAAAAAGAAATTCTTTTCTCTATTTTTCGACATTTTTTTAATAAATTCCTTTAGGATTTTAATGCCAACTATATTTTATTCTCTTATATACTACCCTCAATTGCTTTAAAAAGTTTTCACGACAAAATATTTTTATTTTTAAGCCTCAAGCTTGCACGGAAATCAACATGTATTAGTATTTGATTATTAACACTATGCTTGAACATATATTTTTTAAAAAAATACCACTACCTTCAAAAGATAGTGGTATTTTAAATTATGCGTTTGCTTGCTCTTTTAAAGCTTCCGCTTTATCTGTTTGCTCCCATGGTAAATCTAAGTCATTACGGCCAAAATGTCCATAAGCAGCTGTTTGCTTATAAATTGGACGACGTAAGTCTAACATTTTGATAATTCCAGCTGGACGTAAATCAAAATTGTTACGTACAAGTTCCACTAATTTCTCTTCAGTAACTGTCCCAGTTCCGAAAGTGTCCACTGCAATAGATACTGGTTGAGCTACACCAATTGCATATGCAAGCTGAACTTCACATTTGTCAGCAAGGCCAGCAGCTACGATGTTTTTCGCAACATAACGTGCAGCATAAGCACCAGAACGGTCTACTTTTGTAGGATCCTTACCAGAGAATGCACCACCGCCGTGACGAGCATATCCACCGTACGTATCAACGATAATCTTTCTTCCAGTTAAACCAGCATCCCCTTGAGGACCACCGATTACGAAACGGCCTGTTGGGTTAATGAAGTATTTCGTGTTTTCATCAATTAACTCAGCAGGTACAACTGGCTTAATAACATACTCTTTAATGTTACGTTGAATTTGCTCTAACGTAACCTCCGGATGATGTTGTGTTGAAATAACGATTGTATCAATGCGTTCAGGCTTGTCGTTCTCATCATATTCTACTGTTACTTGAGTTTTGCCATCTGGACGTAGGTAAGGTAAGATTTCGTCTTTCCTTACTTCCGTTAAGCGACGAGCTAATTTATGTGATAATGAAATAGGAAGAGGCATTAACTCTTTCGTTTCATTACATGCAAAACCAAACATTAATCCTTGGTCACCAGCACCGATGGCTTCGATTTCCGCATCAGACATTTGACCTTCACGAGCTTCTAATGCTTGGTCAACTCCCATTGCGATATCAGCAGATTGCTCATCAATAGAAGTTAATACTGCACAAGTTTCCGCGTCAAATCCGTATTTTGCACGAGTATAACCAATACCTTGGATTGTTTCACGAACAATTTTCGGGATGTCTACATAAGTAGAAGTTGTAATTTCTCCTGCCACTAATACTAAACCAGTTGTTACAGAAGTTTCACATGCAACACGAGCGTTAGCATCATTTGCTAAAATAGCGTCTAGAATTGAATCTGAAATTTGGTCACAAATCTTATCCGGGTGTCCTTCTGTTACTGACTCAGAAGTAAATAAACGACGTTGTTTTGTCATTTTGTCCGTTTCCTCCTTTGGAATTATAAAGGTATGTAACATATGAGTTACATTGCGGTGAAATCACCATTTTTGATACGGATCTCCAGTTTCCCTTTGAATGAGAAGATAAGTAATTAGCTTATCTGTTACTTAAGACGTAACACTAAGTGACAAGCCTGAGATGAAAGAATGACGGTCCATTATCTTCTATTAAAAAGTATTGGTCGTTTTGAGTTTCTTTCTTATCATGTGTCAAAATATAAAAAACCTTCCCTAAAAATTTGAGGAAAGGTTTTAATCACTACGTTCGCCTTTCACTCTTATCGCTCAAGGGCATAAGCATCCTTGCGTCAGGTTAGCACCTTTGCTCAAGGTGGAAAAAATTTCTTAACAAAGCGTTCCTATAGGAAATCGCATAATATGAGCAGGTTGCTGGGTTTCATAGGGCCTGTCCCTCCACCAGCTCGGGATAAGAGTATCCGTTCAAGGATTTATATTAACGTAGTCAAACCTTGCATGTCAACAAAAAACGATACGAAATTATAATTCTTTTGTTGAGTTTGTTTCATAATGGAGTAAAATAAGAAAGGGAATGATATTTCTATGAACGAAGTGTTTTATCATTAATAATAAGTGGAAAATATATATGAAGAATTTTTGTCATAATACTAACCATTTTAATTATTATTTCATAAAATACGATAATTAGTATGGACTATTTCAGTTAATGTGTTATACTTTTTATTAGAGAAATAACATAATACTTATTTGAAGGAGAGTTATCCATGATGAAAACGGTTGGTATTGAAAGCGGTTTAACAAAATTAGTTTATGGAACAAATGCACAAATTCAATTATCCGTTCCGCAATTAGTGGAGAAAATATTAAACCGTAATGAAGGAACATTGTCTTCCACTGGCGCAATTCTGGCGACAACTGGTAAATATACAGGGAGATCCCCTAAAGATAAATTCGTTGTAGAAGATGACGTAAGTAAAAGTAAAGTAGATTGGGGTAAAGTAAACCAACCAATCTCTGAAAATATTTTTGATCGTTTATATGAAAAAGTTCTTCAATACTTAGGTGAAAAAGAAGAAATTTTTGTATTTAAAGGTTTTGCTGGTGCAGATGAAAAATATCGCCTACCTATTCAAGTAATAAACGAATTTGCTTGGCACAATCTTTTTGCACACCAATTGTTCATTCGTCCATCTGATGAAGAATTAGCAAAACACGAAACAGCTTTTACTATTGTTTCTGCCCCTACATTCAAGGCAGATCCAGCTGTTGATGGTACAAATTCTGAAGCATTCATTTTAGTTTCATTCAGTAAAAGAATCGTATTAATTGGTGGAACAGAGTATGCTGGAGAGATGAAGAAATCCATCTTCTCTATCATGAACTACTTACTTCCTGAAGAAGGCATCATGCCAATGCACTGTTCTGCAAACGTGGGACGTGAAGGCGATGTTGCATTATTCTTTGGTCTTTCCGGAACTGGTAAAACAACATTATCTGCAGACGCTAACCGCAAACTAATCGGTGATGATGAGCACGGTTGGTCTAATACTGGTGTATTTAACATTGAAGGTGGTTGCTACGCTAAATGTATCGGCTTAACTCGTGAAAAAGAGCCACAAATCTTTGATTCAATCCGCTTCGGATCTGTTTTAGAAAATGTTGTTTTAGATGAGAACTCTCGTGTTGCAGACTATGATAACTCTACATTAACAGAAAACACTCGTGCAGCTTATCCGCTACAAGCAATGGATAACATCGTTGACCCTAGTGTTGCTGGGCACCCAACAACGATAGTTTTCTTAACTGCTGATGCTACTGGAGTTTTACCTCCAATCAGTAAATTATCAAAAGAGCAAGCAATGTTCCACTTCTTAAGTGGGTATACAAGTAAATTAGCTGGTACAGAGCGTGGAATCACTTCTCCACAAGCAACATTCTCTACATGTTTCGGCTCACCTTTCTTACCACTTCCTGCAACAGTTTATGCTGAAATGTTAGGGAAGAAAATTGATGAGCACAACGTTCAAGTATTTTTAGTAAATACTGGTTGGACTGGTGGCGAATATGGTGTAGGTAGTCGTATGAAGCTTTCTTACACACGCGCAATGGTTCAAGCAGCTATTGAAGGTGAATTAACGAGTGCAGAAACTACTAAGGACCCATACTTTGGTCTTGAGATTCCTGTACATGTTGCAGGTGTTCCAGATGAAGTGTTACAGCCTATGAAGACTTGGAATAACGACGAAGCATATGATGCTAAAGCTCGTGAACTAGCTGGTAAATTTAAAGCTAACTTTGAAAAATTTAATTCTGTCCCACGTGAAGTGTTAGAGCTTGGTGGTCCTACAGTTTAATATCCTATCGTATGAAATTAAAAGAGGCTATCCTAGAAGTCAGTTTTGCTGACTTACTAAGATAGCCTTTTTTATTTAGGTGGGAATTGCATGAAGTTTTCTTTAGTAGTCTTCTTCCCCTTATAAAGATGCATCTTGGCTATTTTTTCGGTCGAGTTGAACTTCATCGCACTTATCAAGTTCATCTTGCGCTTTTTTTCGGAACGAGTTGAACTATATCAGCTTCTTCATGTTCATTTTCTCTTTCTATCTTTACCATAATGAACGTGAACGGCCTCTTCATGTTCATTTTCTCTCTCTTCCTTTACCATAATGAACGTGAACGGCCTCTTCATGTTCATTTTCTCTTTCTTCTTTTACCATAATGAACGTGAACGACCTCTTCATGTTCATTTTCTCTCTCTTCCTTTACCATAATGAACGTGAACGACCTCTTCATGTTCATTTTCTCTCTCTTCCTTTACCATAATGAACGTGAACGGACTCTTCATGTTCATTTTCTCTCTCTTCTTTTACCATAATGAACGTGAACGACCTCTTCATGTTCATTTTCTCTCTCTTCCTTTACCATAATGAACGTGAACGGACTCTTCATGTTCATTTTCTCTCTCTTCCTTTACCATAATGAACGTGAACGGACTCTTCATGTTCATTTTCTCTCTCTTCCTTTACCATAATGAACGTGAACAGCCTCTTCATGTTCATTTTCTCTCTCTTCCTTAACTAAAATGAACGTCAGCCCCATTATCTAGTTCATCTACTCCCTATACACCTACCTAAATGAACTTGAATCATTTTTCACACCAACTTTAATAGATTTACTTACTTTTCATCCACCTTGCTAACTCTCTCACAACTCTTCTATTCTCCGCTGGGGGAAAGTAATGGTCATATCCTTTAAAATACCAAGACTCTACATCATGGTTTAACTCCTTTAACCGCTTTTCTAGACGATAGGAATGCTCGATCGAAACATTGTCATCTTTTTCACCGTGAATGATTAATACAGGTGCTCGTAACTCCTCTAAAAAATATAAAGGTGTTCGCCATTCATATTGCTCAGGAAATTTTGTAGGCGTTCCTCCAACAACACGCTTTAACATTCTTCGCATATCCACACGTTCATCGTATGTTAAAAACATGTCAGACACCCCACCCCAGCATACAACGGAGCATACATCCTTATATTCTATGCCGGTCAACAGTGCCATTACGCCCCCACGGGAAAAACCAAAAACATGCACCAGTCCACTTTCGACTCGATGATAACTTCTTAACAGTTCATACGCCGAAAAAGCATCCATACGGTCTTCTCCTGCAAAATCTTCATTCCCCTCTCCACCTTGATTTCCTCGATAAAATGGAGCCATTACAATAAACCCTTCCGAAGCAAATTGGGCAATTCGAGCTGGCCTTACTTGCCCTACATTTTTAATGCCACCTCGCAAATATAGAAAACCTTCATAATTACCTTCCGTTCTCGGCTCTGCCAACAGTCCTTTCACTTTAAGTCCATCGCTCCAGTATGTAACGGTAAATAAGTGTACAGTCGGGTTCGGTGATGGAAAACGCTCTTTTTCTAAAATCTCTCCATTCCTATACAAAACAAAAACCTCCATTTAAACCTAATAGGCATTCACACATTTTTTTCCTCATCATACTTTATCTTATAAAACATCACAACAAGTAGGTCTTTTTACAAGGAGGATTAGCCAAAATGAAACGTTACTTAAGGTTCGGATTGTATCTTTCACTATGTTTGGTATTAATAGTCTCTATCGCTGCATGCGGTAATGGCAAGGCGGAAACTGTTAGAGTTTCTGAGGTTACCCGTTCTATCTTTTACGCTCCATTTTATGCTGCAATAGAACAAGGTTTTTTCGAGGAAGAAGGAATTACGGTTGAGTTAACTACTGCTTGGGGTGGAGATAAAGCAATGACTGCGCTGCTAAGCAATGGAGCAGATATTGCTTTAGTTGGTTCTGAGACTTCCATTTATGTTTATGCGCAAGAAGCAACAGATCCAGTCATTAACTTCGCTCAATTAACACAAACAGATGGGACTTTCTTAGTTGCTAGAAACAAAGTAGATAATTTCTCGTGGGACGACTTAAAAGGTTCTACTTTCCTTGGTCAACGAAAAGGTGGCATGCCACAAATGGTAGGGGAGTTTGTGTTAAAGAAGCATGGCATTAACCCTCAATCAGATTTAAATCTCATTCAAAATATAGATTTCGGTAATATCCCGAGCGCTTTTGCCTCTGGAACAGGAGACTACGTTCAATTATTTGAGCCTCAAGCAAGTGTGTTTGAACAAGAAGGCATTGGCTACATTGTCGCTTCCTTTGGTGTAGAATCGGGGCACGTGCCATATACAACATTTATGGCGAAAGAGAGTTATATGAAAAAAGATGACAAGAAAGTACAAGGATTTACTAGAGCGCTTTATAAAGGACAGCAATGGGTAGAAACGCAGACTGCAAGAGAAGTCGCAGAAGTGATTCAAAAGTACTTTGACGATACTTCCATCGATTTAATCGAAACAGTTGTGGACCGCTACAAGAGCCAAGGTTCATATGCAACAGACCCTATCCTTGATAAAGAAGAGTGGGAAAACTTGCAAAACATTATGAAAGAAGCTGGCGAATTGCCAGTATATGTGGAGCATGAAAAATTAGTAAATACAGAAATTGCCAATAAAATTATCGGCAAATAAGGATGAATCATTATGAGCTTTCTATCAATTGAACAGATTGAACATGTATATTTCACGATAGAACAAGCGACCAAAGTTTTAGAAGATGTTTCCTTGTCGGTTGAGGAGGGGGAGTTTATCTCCCTCCTTGGACCGAGTGGTTGTGGGAAAACAACTATTCTCTCTATCATCGCTGGGCTATTATACCCTACTGGGGGAAAAGTGCAATTAGAGGGAAGGTCCCCCAAACAAGCAAAGGATGATATAGGTTATATGCTTCAACAAGACTATTTATTTCCTTGGAAAACAATCGAAGAGAATATTTTTCTTGGCCTTAAAGTGACGGGCACGATCAATAACGAAAATAAGTTAAAAACGTTACAACTTTTAAGTAAAATGGGGTTGGAAAATGTTGAAAAGTTATACCCATCCCAATTGTCAGGTGGTATGAGGCAACGTGTTGCACTCGTTCGAACTCTTGCTACAAATCCTAAATTGCTTTTACTAGACGAACCGTTTTCTGCATTAGATTTCCAAACAAAATTAAGGCTAGAAGATTTGGTTCAAACAACACTTAAGTCTATTAATAAAACAGCTATTCTAGTTACTCATGATATTGGTGAAGCTATCGCCATGAGCGATCGTATTTTTCTATTAAAAGCAAATCCTGGGAGCGTGGCTAAGACATTTTTTGTCCCTGAAGATCTAAGGAAATTAACACCATTTAAAGCAAGACAACACCCTCAATACGCAGAACTTTTCCAAAAGATATGGAAGGAGTTGGAGCAACTTGAAACAGAAAGAAAACACAAAACTCCTTCATGAGCATTTTTTACAAAAACGTAAAACAGAAAAATGGTGGATACGATTTTATCAACTAGTCATTTTTATAAGCTGTTTTTCACTATGGGAATTAGCTGGAAAAAACAGATGGATTGATCCTCTATTATTTAGTTATCCATCAAGAATTTATAAGCTGTTTATTGAAAAAGTTCAAGATGGTTCGTTATATATGCACACTAGTATAACATTGTTTGAAACGGTTCTTGGCTTTCTTATAGGTACTTTCCTCGGTACAGTTTTAGCAGCGATTCTTTGGTGGTCATTGCGATTAGCTAAAGTTTTAGAACCGTATTTAGTAGTCTTAAATGCCATGCCCAAAGTTGCACTCGGCCCTATACTTATCGTTGCACTTGGTCCAAATATGACATCCATCGTAGCAATGGGAGCTTTAATATCTGTAATTATTACGACGATTGTTGTTTATACAGCATTCAAAGAAGTGGACGCAAACTATTTGAAAGTGCTACAAACGTTCGGTGCATCAAGAAGACAATTATTTACTGAAGCAGTTTTACCTGCTTCCTATCCAACCATTATCTCCACACTGAAAGTAAACGTAGGCTTATCATGGGTAGGCGTCATTGTAGGAGAGTTTCTTGTATCCTCCAAAGGATTAGGTTATATGATTATTTACGGGTTTCAAGTATTTAACTTTACGCTCGTGCTTTTAAGTTTGCTTGTCATTGCTGTTTTAGCTACGATAATGTATCAATTAGTAGAGCTTTTAGAAAAGAAATTAGTAAAGCACACTTCCAATTGAATACGTTCCATTTATTATTACTAAATCAATAAGAAACTAGCCAAATGCAATGTGGCTAGTTTTTAATTTTATTCAAATGTACCTTTAACAAGCAATTTATTTTCATGCATCATTAGCTTCCCTTGAGCTATAACTGTTTCTATTTCGAAAGAATCTTTATTAATAAAAATAATATCAGCATCTTTTCCAACTTCAATCGTTCCTTTTTGAGATAGTTTAAGAACATTTGCAGGATTAGAAGTGATAACTTTCAAAGCAACCTCAATATCTATTCCTTCATGAACTATTGCATCTTTCACTTCTTTATATAAAGATGTTACTCTCCCAACCTGTAGACCTACAAATTCTCCATTATGATTAAATTCAGGCAAACTCGCTTGCCCATCTGAAGAAAAAGTTATTTGTTCGATAGACACACCATTCTCAAGCATTTCTTTTAAACCGTTACTACATTTCACTTCACCATTCTCAATAAATTTAGCAATACTAGATGTTGTAAAGTCTACGTATCCACCACGTTTAGCATATTCGATTCCAGCTTCAAATAACTTTCTATTTCTATTAATATGAGTAGGCAAAAACTGTTTTATTGGTAAGTCTGTATTTTTTATGACATCTGATAATAAGGATAATTTCGACTCACTATCACCTATATGAATGTTAACAATACCAGCCTTTCCACTTAACATACCACCTACTCTAGCAGCTGCCGCTATTTTTGCTAACTCTCTATAATCAGGTTGCGAGGAACGATGATCGGCGATAGCTATTTCCCCTACACCGATAACTTCTTCAATTAATAGTAAGTCATCCTCTATTTTACTAGTTAGTGTTTTTACGGGAACTTGATAAGAGCCTGTATGGATAAAACAAGATATACCTTCTTCTTTTAAAGCTTTCGCCTTAGCAATGAGACTTGTCATTGTTCGAGTAGTACCGTCCGTACCAATTACCCCAACTAGTGTAGTGATACCACCTTTTATCGCATCAGATAAGAAAAGTTCTGGCGTCCTTGTTTTATAGCCACCTTCACCACCTCCTCCAGTAATATGAACATGATTGTCAATAAAGCCTGGCGCAACTATTTTCCCCATCGCATCAATTAATTCAATATATGGACTTTCTAAATTTATTTCCTCTTCTATAGCTGCAATTTTACCGTCAGCAATTAATATGTCTTTAATTCCTTTATAATCGGGGGCATAAAGGATTCCACCTTTTATTAGTTTAATCAAAATAAAACCTCCTTTTTTGTAATTTTACGTTTTTTTTAACATCTTTAGCAATAAAAAAGCAACCTTCTCTTTTTAGAGTAGATTGCTTTCTTTTAGCCTGTTTAAACTTAAAGGTAAAACGTCATCTTTCATAATGAAACTATATTTACCATTTTGTTTAATTTTATCTGGCAATGTTTTTAATAAAATTGGTCCATGTGTTTCAAAGTAACTTTCTTGTTTTACAAGCTCTGCAATTTCTGCAAAATAGACATTTTTTATAATCGTTTTTTCTTTTCCTGAAACTTTGTATTGACCAATATAATTAATAGTAGTAACGATACCACCAGTTTCCTCTTTTACCTCACGAATTGCGGCTTCAAGTGCACTTTCTCCTACCTCCACCTTTCCACCAGGAAACTCTAACCCTCGATTACGATGTTGTGTAAGTAGCCACTTATCTTCAAACGTGCATATGACCCATACATGCTTTGGCTCTTTCGAGAAAGGATGGTCTTCAAATGAAAATACTACATTGTTGTGGTGAATGTCTTCAAATTCATACATACTATCTAAACCCCATATATCAAAAGTTTTTCTCATCATATCACATTATGACAAAAATGTGATGAACAAGGTTTATATATTTTATTAAAATTTAATCCTCTAACCTTGCTTCCATGAGATGATTGTCTTTAATATGGGCTCTTGTTTCTTCATCTCCAAGCTCGTACACTAACTGCAAAATCTTTTGTAATCCGTCGTCATAAGCATCATTTTGCTTATCGTGATGATATTCTAAATACGGTACATGTGCCCGCCAAAAACCTTGCCAGTCAGAAGAATAATTTTGATCAAAATACTCCCTTAACGTTACTATTTCATCATCATTTGCTTGAATAACATAATCATATGAATCCACTGATTTAACTTGTGAAATTAAACCGTGTCCTAAGTTTACATAATACGTTTTCTTTTCCACATTCATCACCATCCTATTTTTATCTTTTCTTATTTTCTACATAGGATTGGTACATTATTCGAATAATAAAGATAAGATATCATCGTAATTTTTTAAAAAAATCCAAGAACGGGGTATTTATATATGAATTTAATTGAGGAATTGTATAAAAAGAATCGTCTCAAATTGTTAAGAGAAGATGAAGATATTGATGCACTTGTTTTTTCTATAGTAGAACAGTTGAATAAGGAAGAGTGTATTAAGATAATAGATAGTCTGTATGAGGAAGAAGTCCAAAGTTTGTTGGCAATAGTTTTATCTAATCAATTTAAAAATCATATATCAACCGATGATGAATTTTTTATCGGAAATAGTCCTTTTTTACATTAAATAAGATGGCCAATTTGTCTGGCCATCCTTTTCTTATTTTCCTAAAAATGCTTTCAACATCCAATTATGTTTTTCTACACTTGCATGAATGGCCAGTAGCATATCACCTGTTGTTTCATCTCCAGCTTGCTCTGCTACTTCCATGCCTTCTTTTAACTGTTTAGTTAAACTATCAAAATCTCTTGCAATACTCTGAACCATCTCTTGTGCAGACTCATTTCCACTTGCTTCTTCTAAGGTAGAAATCTCTAAGATTTCTTTCATTGTACCTACAGGCTTTCCGCCGATAGATAATAATCTTTCTGCTAAATTATCTATGTGACTAGCAGCTTCATTATATAACTGTTCAAATTTATCATGTAAAGTAAAGAATTCCGTACCTGTCACAAACCAATGATAATTATGTAATTTAATAAACAATACACTCCAGTTTGCTACTTGTAGATTTACTACTTCGGCTAGTTTTTTTTCCATTTTGAATCGCCTCCCTACTTTTTTCATACCCATTTAGTTTTTCCTTTAACCATTTCGTTTATGCTCTAGTATCTTTACTAGTAGCGGGTTCATGTTACAATATGGATGTATGATAAGGAGGTCTTTTACGATGATGACTGTCATGATTATATGTATTATTATTGTATTTGTCGTTTTATTTTTAACGTTGTTAACGACAAATAAAGCTTATAAATACGAGCATACTGTGGATGAAATAGATGGCGATAGTGAAAAACATGGCGTTACCGGTGAAAATAAGAGTTCTCAAGACAGCTCCTGATATTCTATCGGCGATATTTTGCCCTTTATCGGCGAAAATTAGGTTTTTATCAGCGAAAATCTGAATTTAATCGGCGATTATTGGCATTCTATCGGCGACTCCCATTTGGTTATCAGCGAAAACTGATTGTTATCGGCGAAAATAATAATTTATCAGCGAGAGTATAGACAATTATTATTAACTTTAAACAACGCTGTGTTAAAAGTTAGTGTTGTTTATTACATATCTAGCTGTTGATTTACGCCCGAGCCCGAGACTCCTGCGGGAGAAGCGGGGAGCGGGAGACCCCACAGGCGCTTGCGCCGAGGAGGCTCCCGGCCCGCCCGCGGAAAGCGAAGGCTTGGGCGTAAATCAACAGCGGTCTATCACAGAGCCTTAAACAAAAAGGAGAAAGCCATTTTGAATAGGCCTTCTCTTATTTTTTAACATGATGTTTTCAGATAACTACAACATTAATAATATTCATAAACATAAGGCGTAGCTGGTTGGTCTACTTTTTCTAAGCTTTCTACCTTTAGATACGGCAACATCCAACCGTTATATTCTGTTACATCGATAGTTGCTGTAACTTTAATCCATTCATCTAATTGCAATTCCTCCGCACCAGGCATTGTGGATAATGTTCCATAAACCCCTGCATCCGCTACACAACAAGATAATCCGAATCGAGCTACAACGAATTGATCTGAGTTAAACGCTTCTTCTCGATAAACAAACCCTAATATTTCTATCCTCTTACCTATAAATTCATCCATATACATATCTAATACGTTCATGATAGGTATATATCGGTCATCATCTACAATGATAATGTCATCTTGTAGAATTTCTTCTTTTAACTGCTCATAATACCCTTCTGGTGGTTGTTGTATTTCAAACCCATCCGGATGTTCAAGTGGAACTTCATCGGTTCCTTCTTCTAAAGAATCTAAGTATTTCTCAGGATCATCTAAATATTCTTCTGCACGTGATGTGGAATAATTATTTTCATTCATTTGTTGTCTTTCTTCTGCAATAATTTTCGAGTTCGTAAATCCACGTTTTTCTATAATAGAGCTGTCTAAAATATTATCCGGAAACATAAAGCCAGTTACAATAGGTAAAATAAACATAGAATAGATTAGTAGTGACTGAATGGGAGTAGATTTTTCCCCGTGATCAAATCCACAATCACACACAAGTTCCTCTTTGTTTTTCGAACCACTTCTCCAAATTTGTAAAACACCAAGTATAAAAAGGACTGCTGCTGCAAAATACATAAACGGGTACATTCTTGGAGCGATAAAGTTTATTATGTCACCTGTTACAATTAGTTTAAAAAATAGCAATGTGAATCCAAGTAAAATAATTCCTCGTATATACACATGAAAGCCATAATCTCTTTCATTATCCAACTTTCATCACCCTTTCCTTACAATGCTACTTGTTGAAAGATTAAGATTGCCGAAAATACTACAACAGTTACAACTGCCATAAAGGTTAATACAAACTTTGTACGGAAATAAGCAAAAAGCATAAATGTATTCTTTAGGTCTAACATTGGTCCATATATTAAGAAAGCAAGGAGTGATCCCGTTGTAAACGTAGAACCGAAAGATGCTGCAACGAAAGCGTCCGCTTCAGAACAAAGGGAAAGTACATATGCAAATGCCATCATAACGGCTGGTGACAATACATCATTTGAGCCTATCGCAATTAAAATACTTCTGTCTAAAAATGTTTGGAATAAACTTGCGATAAACGCTCCCGCAATAAAATATTTACCAATGCTAAAAAACTCATCACTTGCATGATTAAAAGTAGCTTTTAATTTATTTTGAGCGACAACAGGTGGTTGTTCCTCTACACGGCCAACTAATTCGTCTTTCGTCCATCTTAATTGGTTTTGGTTATTAAATAGTAATAACATAAGTAAACCTATCGTTATTGATAAAACAAATGCTAATCCAAAACGACCGTAAAGAATAGTTGTGTCGCCATTAAATGCATAAAATGTTGAAGCAACTACAACTGGATTCAAAATAGGCGCACCGACTAAGAACACAACCCCAACATGTAATGGCATTCCTTTTTTAATAAGTCTTCTAACGACTGGAATGATAGCACATTCACATATAGGAAAAATAGCAGCTAAAATTGCGGCTGGAATGATTGCTCCAACTGCGTTTTTCGGGAGGAATTTTTTAATCGTCTCTTCTGAAACAAAGGTTTGTATAAGAGCCGACGCAAAAACACCTAATAAAATAAAGGGAATGGCTTCTAGTACAATACTTAGAAAGATAGTATTTACGTTCAACCATGAACCAGGTAAATTAAATGAAATATTTTGCAGATCCACAAAAAAGAATAGATATAAGAAGAACCCTATTAAAGCAAGTCCAACTAAATCTTTGAAAAGACTCATGTTTGTCCTCATTTTTCTACTCCTATCTCTATAATCTAGTTTGTATTATACCATAATGAAGTATAGTGTTTAAAAACATGTATACTAGAAATATATGTATAGTCTATTAAAATATGCTAGCGAGATTCTATTTTAATAGAGCTAGCCTCTTATGAATTTAGAATTACTCTAATAAAAAGACCTCTAAAGGTATGCCCCTTAGAAGTCTTTTGTTGCTTATCCGAATACTTTTGCTAAATCTTCTTTTGTTTGTGAAAGCCAAAAGCGCATGAGGCGTTTTGCACCTTCAAGGTCATGTAACTTCGCTTGGCCACATTGTTTTTCGTTTGCTGCAGGAATTTCCGTAATTTCTACTGCATCCTTTAATGTATCTTCTAATAAACCAATAATTTCTGCTACAGTTGGTTCTCCGCTTACTACTAAGTAGTAACCTGTTTGGCATCCCATTGGTGAAATATCAATAATGTCAAAGTGGTCGTATTTTTCAGCATGAGTGCGGATATTGAATGCCAGTAAATGTTCTAACGTATGGATAGCTTCAGGGCTCATTGCCTGTTTATTTGGCTGGCAAAAACGAATATCGTATTTATTAACAACTCCATCTGTTCCTACTTTATGAACACCACAGTGGCGTACATATGGAGCTTTTACAGCATTATGGTCAAGTTCAAAACTTTCTACTGAAGGCATGAACAACACTCCTAACATATTATTTTACATTTAAAGTATAACATATTAATTCCGACAAAACCAATATGTTTTATAGAGAATGAATTAATTAATTTCCTATAACAGTAAATTGCTATTATAATATGTATGAGGTGACTAAGTTGAAATATATCTTCTTATTGTTTATTCGTTTTTACCAAAAAATCATATCACCGTTAAAACCACCAACATGTCGTTTTTATCCAACTTGCTCTAGTTATGGCTTTGAAGCTATTACACGATTTGGAGCACTAAAAGGTGGATGGTTAACAATCAAAAGAATACTAAAGTGCCATCCTTTTCATCCAGGCGGTATTGATCATGTTCCAGAAAAGAAAAGTAAGTCTAATCCTCATACCCATTAACAATTAAGTCTAACTTACCAGTGTGTGGATTTATAACAAGTCCGTGCACTGGTATATCTTCTGCTAAAAGTGGATGATTATTAATCATATCTACACTTTCTCTTACGCTTTCTTCTACACTGTTAAAGCCTTTTAAAAAGTTTTTAATATCAATACCTGCATATTTTAATGCGTCTATTCTTTTCTTTGTTATTCCTCTTCGTTCCATCTTCTCACGAATGCCCTCATAGTTTACTTTCCCCATACCACAATCGTGATGTCCGCAAACAATTACTTCGTCTGCGCCTAGTTCATAAACAGCAACTAAAATACTTCTCATAATACTTCCAAACGGATGTGAAACTAGTGCACCGGCATTTTTCACTATTTTTATATCGCCGTTTTTTAAATTCATTGCCTTAGGTAATAATTCAAGAAGTCTAGTATCCATGCATGAAAGTATGACAATTTTCTTATCAGGAAATTTGGTTGTTTCATACTTTATATATTCCTTCGTTTCTACAAACACTTTATTATGTTCAAGAATCTCATTTAATACCACTTTTGCATCAATCCTTTCTCCTATCTACTTTAATATTACATAGTCGATTTTTAAATGCCAAATGTTTTTATTGCCAAGCGCATTTATTTTTAGTACTATAATCACTATGTTAAATCGTAATTATTACGAATTAGGAGGTTTTCTATAATGAAAAAAGTACCTGTTACAGTATTAAGTGGCTATTTAGGAGCTGGGAAAACTACTTTACTCAATCATATATTATCCAACAGAGAAGGATTAAAAGTTGCAGTGATTGTGAACGATATGAGTGAAGTTAATATTGATTCCGCTCTTATCCAACAAGGCGGTTTCTCTCGAACAGAAGAAAAACTGGTAGAAATACAAAATGGTTGTATTTGCTGTACGTTACGAGAAGATTTAATGAAAGAAGTAGAAAGATTAGTAGACGAAGGAAATATTGACTACATTGTCATCGAGTCTTCTGGTATTAGTGAACCTATTCCGGTTGCCCAAACATTTACTTATTTAGATGAGGAATTCAATATTGATTTAACTTCTAAGTGTAGACTAGATACGATGGTAACCGTCGTAGATGGTAATCGCTTTTGGGATGACTATCAATCCGGCGAGAGCTTGCTAGACAGAAAACAAGGAACAGATGAAACGGATACACGTGAAGTGGCAGATTTACTTATTGATCAAATTGAATTTGCTAATGTATTAGTTTTAAATAAAACAGATTTACTTGACCCTTATCACGTAGAAGAAATTGATGCAATCTTAAAGAAATTTAATCCCGAAGCTACTGTTATTCAGTCAAGTTTTGGAAAAATACCATTGTCATCCATACTTAACACTCGCCTTTTTGACTTTGATAAAGCAAGTCAAGCAGCAGGATGGATTAAAGAGTTAAATGAAGAGCATATTCCTGAAACAGAAGAGTACGGTATTTCTTCTTTTGTATATCGAAGAAAAAAGCCATTTCATCCAGAAAGGCTATTGAACTGGCTTGAAAATTGGCCAGCTGAAGTAGTACGTGCCAAAGGATTTTTCTGGTTAGCATCTAGAAACGATATGACAGGTTTGATTTCTCAGGCTGGATCTTCCATCATGATACAAGCTGCTGGGGAATGGGTTGCTTCTTATAGCGAAGAAGAAAGAGAGCAAACCTTAAAAGAAGAACCAGAACTTTTAGAGAAGTGGGATCCAAAATTCGGGGACAGAATGACGGAGCTAGTATTTATCGGTGTTAACTTAAATAAAGATCAAGTCGAAACAACTTTAGACGCATGCTTGTTAACTGAAGATGAAATGCTTGCAGATTGGTCCACTTTTAATGATTCATTTCCTGCATTTATCGTAGAGTAATTGTACGAAATTTTTTAAAATAAATTTTCCTGTTCTCAAATCGTAACTATTACGATATAATAGCAAAGGGACAAATCAAAATGATTCTTATTTGAGAGGAGATCGAAATGAAAATAAAAGCTACATTATCTATTTTGTTATTATTACTTTTTACTTTTTTAGTTGGATGTAACAATGAACAAATTGCTTCTGAAGAGGAAAAGTTAAAAATATATACAACTATTTATCCTTTGGAAGACTTTGCGAAAAAAATTGGCGGAGAACATGTAGTAGTTGAATCTGTATATCCACCTGGAGCAGATGCTCATACGTATGAACCGACAACTAGAATGATGAGTAACATTGCTACTGCAGATGCATTTATCTATAGTGGTCTTGGTGTTGAAGGATTTGCAGATAAAGCTAACGAAGTGTTAAAGAATGAAAGTGTAATAATTGTTGCTGCTGCTGCAGGCATTGACTTATTAGACTATGATCATGATGACCACGACCATGGACATGAAGACGACGATCATGATCACGCTCACGATGAAGACCATAAACACGAAGATGAGGATCATGACCATGGACATGATGATGATCATAAAAACGAAGACGATGATCATGACCATGGACACGATGATGATCATAAAAACGAAGACGATGATCATGACCATGGACACGATGATGATCATAAAAACGAAGACGATGATCATGACCACGGACACGATGATGAACATAAAAACAAAGACGATGACCATGACCATGGACATGATGATGAACATAAAAACGAAGACGATGACCACAACCATGGCGATGAAGATCCACACGTTTGGATTGATCCAGTATTAGCTATTCAGTTAGCAGAAAATATCAAAAATGCCTTAGTAGAACTTAAACCTGAAGCAAAAGAAGACTTTGAAGCTAACTTCGCAAAGGTGAAAGAAGATTTAGAAGCATTACACCATGAGTTTGAAGAAATGGTAATGGAAGCTTCAACAAACAAAATCTTAGTAAACCATGCTGCTTTCGGTTACTGGGAAGAGCGTTACGGCATTAAGCAAATTAGCGTAACAGGCCTTTCTCCTACACAAGAACCTTCACAACGACAACTAGTTGATATTGTGAACACAGCAAAAGAAAATAACATTAAATATGTTATTTTTGACCAAAACATTACTGGTAACATTGCAGAAATCGTTCGTAACGAGATTGGTGCAGAGGCATTAGTTCTTCACAACTTAGAAGCAGTTACTCAAGAAGATGTTGATAATAATGAAGATTATTTCAGCTTAATGAAGCGTAATATTGAAACATTGAAAAAGGCGTTAAACTAAATAAATACAGTTTAAAAACAGTGGAGTATTAGTACTCCACTGTTTTTTATGCAATAGATGCTCTCTATTATTATTTTATTATTTCCCCAAGAAACACTTTTTCCACTTTCTCTTTTGGAATTTTGCTTCCTATTAATATAATACATTCTTTTATTGTTCCTATCTTATTTTCCATAGGCTTTATCCTTAATTGGTTTGCAGCATATTGAAACTCAAACAGGTCCTTTTCATTATCGTATAACCTTACAATACCTTTTGCTCTAATGACATGTTTACTTAAACTTTTCAATCCATTTTCTAACCCAGTTCTACTTACTGGTTCAAGGAGTGGCAACTTTATTGCCTCTATATGATGGTGGTGATGATGATGTTTATGTGTATGCACTTTGACATCCGTCATTTCCTCTACCCATATTCGTTTTTCTAACAATAAATCAAGTGGCGCTTCACCATGACTAGTTTGGAAAATCGGTACTTCTTTTTTCAATTCAGACATAACCTTCTTCTCTACTTTTTGTAACTGACCTTTCGTTACTAAGTCAATTTTATTAATAATTAAAAAGCTTGCAGAAACAACCTGTTCTTTAAGAAGCTCTCTTATATCTTTAGAGCTTGTAAAAAAGCTTTGATATTCAAGGTAATGACTAGCATCTACAATACTTACCATCGAATAAAGTTCGTATTTATCAATAAATAATGGATCTAAGATAGCGTCTTTAATTTCTAACGGATTAGCGACTCCTGTACCTTCAATCAATAGTACGTCTATTTCTTCTATATTCAACTCTTTGATTGTCGTTTTTAAATCCTCTTGAATGGTACAACAGATGCACCCGTTTAATAGTTCTACTATTTTATGATCTTTAAAGAGGTGGCCTTCTACATTTTCATTACCAAGCTCATTTAATATGACGGCAGGTTTTTTATTTTGGCTTTTAAAATGTTGTAACATATGTAAAAGTACCGTTGTTTTTCCACTCCCTAAAAAACCACTTATCACGTATACTGGAACTTTTTTATTCAATGAACCCTCTCCCCTTCCTAATACTTCTTATACCCTTATTATACTAAACAAATGTCAAATATATAAAATAACAAACAACAAAACGAAATGATTACGTTTATCATAATAACATACTTTTATTATTTTCTCACTCAATTGAGTGAGTTTCATAATGTACAATTACTAAACGAAAAACGAATATTAAACCTATTCTGTACTATAATTTACGTTTTATATCGAACGTTATTTAATTCTAATAAACGGAACCTTCGTTTTTCACTAAACGAACAGTAATTATGAAATTGATTCTATTAATTTGTTTTCTTTATACATAAAAAAATGGTAATTCGTGGACAATAAGGAAAGATTTTAAACATGTGCTGGAGAAGGGAAGTATTGTAAATGGATCATGTATTAACAGCGAGATCATTTTTTGGGACAACAATGGGTTTTCACATCATTTTTGCTACTTTAGGTGTTGGAATACCTTTAATGATATTAATTTCTGAGCTTTTATATCAAAAAACAAAAGACAGAGATTACGCCGTTATGGCTAGCCGTTGGACAAAAGCAAAGGCTGTCCTCCTTGGAGTCGCAATACCAACCGGGACGATTGCTGGTGTTCAACTTTCCTTGTTATGGCCAGGTTTTATGGAAGTGATTGGAAAAGTAATGGCCCTACCATTCCAAATCGAAATATATGCCTTCTTCGTGGAAGCTCTTTTTATTTCAATTTATGTTTACGCAGCTGATCGAATTTCACCATGGATGCGAATATTGAGTTTGACCTTCGTAACGATTGGTGCTGCAGCATCAGCTATTCTCATTACTAATGTACATGCTTTTGAAGGGACACCTGCTGGCTTTCGAATTGAGAATGGACAAATCGTTGACGTCGACCCATGGGCTGCTTTTTTCAACCCTAGTTTTGTTGTCACAGCTGGACATGTCGTTGTATCTGCCTTTATGACAGGCGCATTCGTCATTGCATCTGTAGCTGCATATAAAATGTTAAGGAATAAAAACAATGAACGGCTGTATAAATTTCACCGAAAAGCTTTAATGATGGGGCTTATTGTTGGAGGGATTTTTTCCGTTCTAACCGCTTTTAATGGACATGAATCTGCACAACTTTTGCACCAATATCAACCTGAAAAATTAGCAGCAGCCGAAGGTTTATTTGAAACCCAAGCATATGCACCTTTAGCTATTGGTGGATTTACTGACCGTGAAACTCAGACTGTAAAGTGGGCAATCGAAATACCTTGGGCATTAAGTTTTTTAGCAGATGATCGTTTCGATACAGTTGTTGTCGGACTAAACGACTTTCCAGAAGAATATTGGCCACCACTTTTTGTGCACACCTTATTTAATGCAATGGTAGGGATAGGAAGTATGTTATTGTTCTTATCTATTATAGGGTTCTTCTGGCACAAAATTTTAAGAAAAAAAACATTCCCAAAATGGTTAATGTGGTTATTTGTTGCAGCAGGTCCACTATCTATGATGGCCATTGAATTTGGGTGGATATTTGCTTGTACAGGAAGACAGCCATGGGTAATTTACCGAGTAATGTTGACAGCTGATTCGGTAACAGGCAATCAAAACTTAGGGACACTATTTTTCTTATTTTTAATCATGTATATCTTCTTAGCTGTAGCGGTAGTTTTTGTTCTCCTTTATTACTTTAAACGCCATCCATTATTAGATGATTTAGGAGAAAAAACAAAAGATAATAATTCAGTAAATATGTGAGGTGGAATATATGACAGATGCAATTTTGGCTATAACGCTGCTGTGGGGATTCATATTTATTTATGCCGTTATGGCGACTATGGACTTTGGGGCTGGCTTTTGGTCCATGCTTTATCTAAATAAAAATAAAACAAACGCAACTAATATTGCGAATAGATATTTGAGCCCAACATGGGAAGTTACAAATGTGTTTATCGTTGCAGTTGTTGTAGCTATCTACAGTTTTTTCCCCGGCGCAGCATATAGTTTAGGAACAGTGTTATTGTTGCCTGGAAGCATTATTTTATTGCTACTTACATTCCGTAGTGCTTTTCTTGTATTTTCCCATATTGCCGAGGAGTATAAGCGACCATTAACGATTGTTTCTGGTGTTACTGGTTTTTTTATTCCAGCTTTTTTAATATTAGTTTTACCTGTAACACATGGTGGATTTGTGGAAAACCGAGATGGTGTAGATTATTTGATGCTAGGTAAACTTCTAACAAGCCCACATGCACTATCATTCATTTTATTTGCAATTAGTAGTACGTTGTTCCTGTCCTCTCTATTGCTAGCTGATTTTTCTAAAGTAGCAGAGGATCGGTCAGCATACGATATTTATCGACGTGACGCTTTAATTGTAGGCCCTATTTCTTTGGTAGGGGCATTTCTAATTATGACTACGATGAGAACAGAGTCTACTTGGCTTTATAACGCTATGCTTGATTATTTACCTTGGCTTGTAGCATCTGCTTTTATGTTTATCGTTACAGGTTTAGCGCTTATCATCCCCGGTAAGAAAAAAGGTTTTACGGGTTTACCACGTTTAGCCGTTGTATCTGCATTTATTCAATATGCATTAGCAAGTTATGCGTATGGACGTGCCCATTTACCGTATATCATTTATCCAAATGTAACCATTCAAAATTCCTTTACTGATCCTGCATCATTCAGAGCCGTATTTATTTCTTACATCGTTGGTTTTGTCATCTTATTTCCAGGGTTTATCTACTTTTGGAGTTTATTTATGAAAGATAAACGATACATTCGTAATGAAAAAATTAGTCAAGAGTGATATGCAAGTGTCACTCTTTTTGTTTCTCAGCATATGAGAATGTTTTTCATTCACTTGTGAATTATTCTCCAAACTCGTTACTTCAATTTATTGGCAAGGATGACTAATAAGCAGTTCGGAGAAAATACTTTTGTATCTCTTATTCAAAAAGGAGGCACAACCGAATGAGCAAAGAAGTCGAAGTTTTATGTGAAGTGCAAAACTGTCATTATTGGGGAAATGGAAACCGCTGTAACGCTGATTCCATTTATGTTGTTTCCCATAAAGGAAGTACTGCATCTCATAGTGAAGAAACAGATTGTAAAACGTTTGAACCTAGCGCATCTATGTAATTTCTATCTAAAAGACCTTGTGTATATGAACTACACAAGGTCTGATCCATTTCGTTGTAAATTCCTTCTGAATACCCATTTTGTAACAGTACCGTGTTTTGGTGAGAATAAAAAGGCTAATAAAAATATTACACCAGCCATCATTGCCATCGAACCAGAAATAGAAACATTCCACCAAACAGCAACATAATAACCACTTATTGCTGCTAACACCCCAAGACCTGCACTTAAGACAAGCATGATAAGTAGTCGATCTGTTAATAAATAAGCACTTGCCCCTGGTGCAATTAACATCGCGACAACTAAAATTGCCCCAACACTATCGAAGGCTGCAACAGTTGTAATAGAAAGCATACCCATCAGCAAGTAATGAATAAATAAAACAGGAATTCCTATCGCTAAAGCCATTTCTGGATCAAACGAACAAATCTTAAGCTCTTTGTAAAATAATACAATGACAATTAAATTAATCAATAAAACGATTCCTAACATCCAGACAGCTTTTGGACCTAAATTAATACCAGCTATTGCCCACGTATCCCAAGGAACAAATGCGATTTCTCCCATTAATGCATGGTCTACATCTAAGTGAATTCTTCCTGCATATAACGATAATAGAATTACACCGAGAGCAAAAAGTGATGTAAATACTACCCCGATAGCGGCATCTGACTGCACACCGGATGAATGTAACAACTGAACGAACAACGCAGTAAGTAATCCTACTATTAGAGCACCAACAAACATATATAAACCTTCCATACTACTGCTAACAAGATATGCACCAACTATACCTAATAAAACAGTATGGCTTATGGCATCAGCAAGCATTGCCATTCGCCTTAAAATTAAAAAACAACCTGTAATCCCACAAGTAATACCTACTAGAGAGCCAGTTAATATAATCCATCCTTCATAACTCATGAATGCCCTGCACTCCCTTTCACTCGCGGGTGGATGCGTTGCTTACTACCGCCTCTACTTTCATATAAGAACAACGCCATCGGTTCTCTACCAAACTCTTTAAGTAGTTCTGTCAGTTCTTGAACTATTTCTTTTTGTTCTTGAAATAAATCAAATCCTTGATCTCGCCAGCTTAACTCGGGAAACTTACTTTCATTCATTAAATACATATCAAGCAGTCTATTTTTTAAAACAACGTTATGAGTTTGCTGTAAGCCTTTTGGAGAAAGTCCTAATCGGCCATTCGCGTTTATAATTAAGATACCTTCATGCCTTAAATCTCTTAATACTTGCTTTAGCATAAATGCATTTAATTTACGTCCATTCACTACTTTTTCAATAGGAAAACTTCCAATTTCTTTTCCATTTGAATCTATCAATGACAATTCGGATAATTCGTATAATGAAGTAACAATATTTTCTCGAGTTACTTGTTTTTGTACTTTTACGTGTTGAATAAATTTAATAAGTAACCCTTTCTTAAATCCAAATATCAGGGAAAAAATAAAAACGATTGTAGCCGCTACAATGATTAAGGGACCAGTTGGCATACCACGAGTAATCGTACTTAATAATGTACCAATTACACCTGATAGACCTCCTATTAATCCTGCAAAAATAACCATATGATCAAGTCGTTCCGTCCAATATCTTGCTGCGATTGCAGGTGTAATAAGCATGGCAGCCATTAAAACGACACCAACAGCTTGTAAACCAATAACAACTGCAGCAACAATTAATGTCATCAAAAGTCCGTTCAACCACTTTACTGGAAGGCCAATGCCTTGTGCAAATTGTGGATCGAAAGTTATTAGTTTTAATTCTTTAAATAGAATATACGTCACAAAAATCAATATGGTTGCAATAGAAGTGATGATGATTACATCATTCCCAACGATGGAAGCTGCTTGCCCGAAAATAAATGAATCAAGCCCCGCTTGGTTTCCTCTTAAGTTTTGTTGGATATATGTTAAGAGAACAATACCAATACCAAAGAATACGGATAAAACTAGCCCTATAGCAGTATCTTCTTTTATGCGAGAATGTTTAATTATTGCTTGAATACAGTACGTTCCAATTAACCCAGAAATGGCTGCACCTATTAAGAACCACGACATAGATTTAGCTCCGTAAATTATAAAAGCTATACATATACCAGGTAAGGCAGCATGTGCCATCGCATCCCCTAATAAACTTTGCTTTCGTAATAAGGCGAAACTACCAAGTACACCACTTGCAACCCCTAGTAGCACAGTCCCTATTAAAACCCATTGGACATTAGGATCTTGAAGCATATAAATAATTGAGCTCATACTTCCAACTCCTATTGTTCTACGATTGCACTATTGTTATCTAAAAATGCCAATCGTCCACCATATGTTTTTTGTAGGTTTTCCATTGTGAAAATTTCTTCCGTTGGCCCAATCGCTACTTTTCTCATGTTTAATAACAAAATCCAATCAAAATATTCTTTTACTGTTTGCAAGTCGTGGTGAACAACCAATACCGTTTTACCTTGAGATTTTAACTCGTTTAATATCGTGACAATCGCTTTTTCTGTTGCCGCATCTACGCCTACAAACGGTTCATCCATAAAATATATACTAGAATCTTGAGCAAGCGCTCTTGCTAAAAAGACACGCTGTTGCTGTCCACCAGAAAGTTGACTAATTTGTCTTGATGCATATTCTTTCATTCCAACTTTTTCAAGACATTCATAAGCAAATTCAATATCTTTTTTACTCGGACGTTTGAACCAACCTATATGACCGTATCTTCCCATTAACACTACATCCAGTGCATTTGTAGGAAAGTCCCAATCAACGGAACCTCTTTGTGGAACATAACCAATTAACTTTCGTTGAGATTTATAAGGCTTTCCATATATAGAAACACTTCCAGATGCTTTTGGAGTTAACTCTAGAATCGCTTTAATAAGTGTAGACTTTCCTGCTCCATTTGGACCAATAATCCCAATAAGTTTCCCTTCTGGTACAGAAAAACTAATTTCTTTCAATACTGGTTTACGATGATAAGCTACCGTTAAATTTTCAATTGTTACTGGATCCATTCACGTTCACCGCCTATAGAAATTGAACCATTTGTGTTAGTTATGACGCTTCGAAAAAACTCTGTCTTACATTCATATTCAATAATTGCCCAAAAAGTGCATTAAAAACTGTTACTGTGCATTTCATAAATACAGGATAGACACCAGTGTAGATGTACACTGATGCCTTCTTTTATCTATTTTAGAGAATCAACGATAGTTTTTATATTGTGTTCAAACATACCCTTATAAGTTCCTTCTTTTGTTCCTGCTTCACCCATTGCATCAGAGTATAGCTCTCCCCCGATAACCACATCATGGCCTCTTCTTTTCGCACCTTCCACTACAGCTGTTATGGAATCATCGGATATACTACTTTCTACAAAAACAGCTTTAATGTTTCTGGAAGTAATAACATCAATAAGTTCTTGTACGTCACGTAATCCGTATTCCGAATCAGTGCTTAATCCTTGTAGCCCCATCACTTCTATATCATATGCTTTTCCGAAGTACTGAAATGCATCATGTGCAGTAACTAGTACTCGACTCTCTTTAGGGATAGTAGCGATTTGTTCAATTGCAAAGTCATGTAACTTCTCTAACTCAGCTTTGTATTGACTTGCATTATTTTCATAGAAACTTGCATTCTCTTTATCTAGTTCGATCAAGGAAGTTGTTACGGCATCGACAGCATAAATCCACAGCGAAATATCAAACCATATGTGCGGATCTGGTTCGCCTTCTTCTTCTTCATCCTCTAAAAGAAGGTTGGTAGGAATCGTTTCTGCTACAGCAATTACTGGTTTGTCTTTGGACATTTGACCTAGCACTTCACCCATTCTACCTTCTAACCGCAAACCGTTGTAAAAAATAATATCTGCATCATTCAACTTACGAATATCACCTTGAGAGGCTCTGTATAAATGAGGGTCAATACCTGGGCCCATTAAAGATTCCACCGTTACTTTTTCCCCGCCAATATTCTCCACAACATCTGCAATTTGTGCAATTGTTGTTGTAACCAGAATTGTTCCAGTTTCCTCATTCGATGTTGAATCGGAAGAACACGCACCTAAAACTGATACAAATAATCCAATAACGAATAATTTAAACAAAGATTTCATTTTTTTCATTCCTCTCCTTACTTTGTTAATTACTAATTGTTTGCTCAGGGTATAAATTTTGCCTAGAGGCAAAATTTTAGTCAAAAAAAGGAAACGAGCATTTTTATTATTATATTTAATTGACTCAAAACTACTTTATGCACGAAATGTTTAAAAAGTGCTTTTGAACAAACTCATTTTTTATGGTTATGCAACAAAAAGTTGCCTTACTACAAAATTTAAACCTTAAGCAAACTTTTGTCAACTATTGGACTAGCTCATTTATAAAAAAAATTCATACGGCAATTTACCGAATGAATTAAAAAATTTATTTCTTTAAATTGTTTTATTGAAACGTTAGGCTTCGTTTACATATTTGCTGTATAAATTCTTCATCTACTTCAAATCCGATACCGCTGCTGGTTGGAACGTTAATCTTACCTTTAACAACTCTTACTTCTGGAACAATGACATCTTTTTCCCAATATCTTGATGAAGCTGATAAGTCACCTGGAATCGTGAAATTGGGCAAAGTCGATAAAGCAATATTAAAAGCTCTTGAAATCCCCGTTTCTAACATTCCGCCACACCAAACAGGAATATCATTTTCTAAACAAAGATTATGTATAGCAATTGCTTCAGCCAATCCACCTACTCGACCTATCTTTATATTGATAACTTTACAACTTCTCAACTTAATGGCGTTTTTTGCATCTTCCAAAGAATTAATGGACTCATCCAGACACACAGGTGTGCATATCTCTTTTTGTAGTTCTGCATGTTCTACAATGTCATCAATTCCTAGAGGTTGTTCTATCATCATTAGACCGAATTTGTCTAGCTTTTTCAAATGATCTATGTCGTTTAAAGAATAAGCTGAATTAGCATCTACCATCAATAACAAATCAGGATATAAGTCTCTTATTTGTTGTAAAACAGAAATGTCTGTAGTTGGATCAATTTTAACCTTCACTCTTCTATAACCTTCATCCAATCGTTTGTCTATCATCTTGACAATTTCTGAAGGATTACCACTACTAACAACAACCCCTGCTTCCACATTGTCTCTTACTCCACCTATATAGGTTGCTAGAGCTTTGTCAGCCTTTTTTGCAAACAAGTCCCATATTGCCGTCTCAACTCCAGCCTTTGCCATATTGTTGCCACGCCATTTCTTTAAGCATTTATTTACATCGGTAGGATTAGTCCATCTTACATCTGAAACTCCTGGTATAAAAAAATCTTTTAACATGTGCCAAGCTGTTTCGATTGTTTCTTCTGTATACCATGGTGACGAAAAGGCAACCACCTCGCCCCAACCAACAACGCCATCGCTATCCTCTACTTTTAGTAAAATGCTTTCTCTATCAGAAACAGTCTCTAGGTGTGTAATAAAAGGGGAACGAAGCTTCATTGTCGTTTGGTACATCGTTATTTTTTTTATTTTTACCGACATTCTTCTTCCCCCTATTCTTTCCCTGGCAATAATTCGATTAATTTTCGTCTAAGCAATTTATTTGTCGCATTTTTAGGTAGTTCTTTGATAAACACAATTCGCTTTGGCACTTTATATTTCGCCATACGCCCGCTAACAAAGTGAAGAATGTCGTTTTCCGTCAAAACTGCACCTTTCTGTAAAACAACAAAACCTACTGGCACGTGACCCCATTTTTCATCGCGTAATCCTGTCACTCCAGCTTCCGTAATTCCTTCATGGCTAACTAATACATTCTCAATTTCGGCTGGATAAATATTTTCTCCACCTGATATGATTAGGTCACTTCTTCTATCTAATACAAATAAATATCCATCTTCATCTATGTAACCAATATCACCAGTATGAAACCAACCATTTTGTAATATGGAATTTTCAAATTTCCAATATCCTGGTGAAACATTTGGTCCCTTTACAACAATTTCTCCATCCATATTTGCTCCAAGCTCTTTTCCATCTTTCATTATTTTCATTTGACACGGAAATAACGGCTTACCCGCTGAGCCCACTTTCTTGATTGCATCATCTGATGATAATGTTACAATCTGCGAACACGTTTCAGTCATTCCATATGTTTGTACAACTGGAATCTTTTTTTCTCTACATTTCTCCAATAAGGAGATTGGTACTGGTCCACCGCCAACTAGCAAGCAACGTAAACTATTAGGGTATTCCCTTTCACCTAGATCATCTAAAAGACCGACTAACATTGAGCTAACTACTGAAACAATGGTAACATGATTTTCTCTTATTGCTTTATTTACCTTTTTTGGTTCGAATTTTGTATGTAAAACAACACGCATTCCATATATAACACCACGCATAATAATGGATAAACCACTAATGTGAAACAATGGAACAGCAGCTAACCAACAATCTTCCTCGTACAATCCAAGATTAAGTGCAGAGCTACTTGCACTCCAATAATGGTTACCGTACGTTTGTTTCACCCCTTTTGGATTTCCAGTCGTTCCAGATGTGTACATAATCGTATCGGTTTCAGACATACAAAATTCTTTTTGTAGACAAATAGTAGAATCTTCTTTGGCTATTTTTAACGTTTGTATTGTCATTACACTTGTTTCATTTAGCTTGATATGGCTAAACAGCTCCAATTTTTCTTCATCTGAGAAAGCGATCTTTGAACCAGCATCTTTTATCTGATAGTGAAGTTCAGCAGGAGTTAATCGAGTATTATGTAAAACGGTGATGCAACCTATATGTTTTAATGCAAAAATCACTTCTACTTGTGCTATACTGTTCGACATGAACACAGATACTATATCACCTTTTTTTATAGAAAGGGAAGCCATTTTCCTAGCTAGGTTTTCTGATTTTCGTAGTAGTTTTAGGAAAGTTATTTTTTCTGAGTCCGTTTCTATCGCAATTTTATTTGGTGATAATTCTGCGCGTTTACGCAAAAAGTTAGGAATCGAGACGTCCATCTCTTCACCTCCAAGATGAAAACTTAATAAAAAGGATGACCACATCCGAAAAATCGTGTGAGGTCATCCTTTCTTCTTGCATGAATCTTACCTGAGTCCCTTCATAATGTATGACTACACTACGAAAAACGAAGCACTACCTATTTTTAGCATTTTTCAAAGCTATACTATATGGCATAATATTCTACAAAAATATCTAGAGTATTCGTTTTTAATTAAACGTACCATAATTATGAATTGGCTTACCTATTAAGGGAAACGAGGGAATTGACCAAAGTCTGGCGTACGCTTTTCTTTGAATGCGTCGCGTCCTTCTTTCGCCTCATCCGTTGTATAGTAAAGTAAAGTTGCATCTCCAGCAAACTGTTGAATTCCAGCTAATCCATCAGTGTCTGCATTAAATGCAGCTTTTAAGAAACGAAGTGCTGTTGGACTCTTCTCCAACATTTCTTCACACCATTTAACTGTTTCATCTTCTAATTGATCTAACGGCACAACTGTGTTTACTAATCCCATATCTAATGCTTCTTGAGCATTGTATTGACGGCATAAGTACCAAATTTCACGAGCCTTTTTATGGCCTACAATACGCGCTAAATAGCCAGAACCATATCCAGCATCAAAGCTACCAACTTTAGGACCTGTTTGGCCAAACATTGCATTATCAGCTGCAATTGTTAAATCACACACAACATGTAAAACATGTCCGCCACCAATAGCCCAACCAGCTACCATTGCTACGACTGGTTTAGGTGTAACGCGGATTAAACGTTGTAAGTCCAACACGTTTAAACGTGGAACCTCATCATCTCCAACATACCCACCATGTCCACGCACTTTTTGGTCTCCACCTGAACAGAAAGCTTTTCCACCTTCACCAGATAAAATAATTACTCCAACGTTAGCGTTTTCACGAGCACGAGAAAATGCATCAATTAACTCCATTACTGTTTTAGGACGAAATGCATTATGTACTTCAGGTCTGTTAATGGAGATTTTCGCAATACCATTATATGTTTGATAAAGAATATCTTCATATTCACGTTCTGTTACCCATTCTCTAGTCATCATTCTTCCTCCTTATTGTTCTTCTGACAAAAACTCACTTACTATTTTACCAAATTTTTCGGATTGTTCCACATGAATTGCATGACCAGCACGATTTATTTCGATAAAAGTTGACATCGGAAACAATGAATTCATGCTTTTGGCTATTTCTATAAACTTTTTATCATCCTTACCTGCTACGAGTGTTACAGGTAAATGTAGTGATTTTAATACTCCCCAATAGGAAGGTTGACTGCCTGTTCCTATACCTCTTAAGCTATTTGCCAAACCTGCAGCATCATTATCTAATCTTTGTTGTAAGATTTTCCTTTGTTCCTCACTAGTCAGTTTCTTTTGAGTCTCAAATAACGGGATGTTAGTCCAGAATTCAATAAATCTCTCTAGCCCTTCCCCCTCTATTTTTATAGCTAGTTTCTCATCGGCTAGTTGACGCATATGACGTTCACTTTCTGTTTGTAAGCCTGGAGAGGCACTTTCTAGTAGTAATCCTTTTACGATAAAAGGATACTTTAGTGCAAAAGAAAGAGCGATCCTTCCCCCCATAGAATAACCAATTACATGAATCTTTTTCTCCGTAATGTTCTTTATTATTTCATAAAGATCTTCTATCGTATTTTCCATAGAATAGCGACTAGCTTCCATTGGCTTTTCACTTAATCCATGACCAAGAACATCAGGAAACACAAAAGTGTACGACTCTTTATTCTGAATGTATGGTAATATATCCACCCAGTTTGCACCACGACCAGTAAATCCATGTAAAAAAACGACAACATTTGGACCATTTCCAATGACATTTACATGGTATTGTACCGCATTAATAGACATCATATTTCTTTCATTCATGACAAGTAATTTCCTGGGAAACATTTTTCCACATTTTCCGGTGAAGCTGTTCATTTTCTACACGACTTGTCGGAATTTCAATTACTTTAAGTCCATTTTGCGTAAAAGATCGAATGACTGAATCACGGAATTGACTCCATGTTTCGACTTTGTCGTATGAGCCATTATATAATTTGACAGCGTGTGCAAAATCCATATGTAAAGGGGTGCCAAATAGAGTTTCGAAATGCTGTTCTACTTTAGACTGAGGTAGGAAAGAGAAAATTCCACCACCGTTATTATTTACTAAAACGATTGTAATATTTAAGTCCAATAATTTTGATGCAAGTAAACCGTTCATATCATGATAAAAAGACAAGTCACCAATCACTAATACAAGTTGATCAAAAGCATTACTTGCAGCCAGTGCTGTAGAAATAATGCCGTCAATTCCGTTCGCACCTCGATTGGCAAGAATCGTTATATTCTTGTTATCACAGTAGAAAAAAGTATCAACATCTCTTATTGGCATACTATTCCCGACAAAAAGAGCAGCATTTTGAGGTAGAAGAGTTTGTAATTCTGTAATGACCTTACCCTCAAATAACGAAACATCATCTAAATGACGAGAAAGAACTTTCTTTGCTTGCGTATTAATTCTTTGGAACTGATGCAACCAATCTCTATTATTAGCCTTTTCCTCCAGAAGTTGTAGAACACTGTTGCAGAAAGTTCTCTCATCACAGTGTACCATATGAGTAGCTTCTAACGTTGGGTCGCGCCAACCGCCGTCACCATCCACCACAATCTGAACACAGTTCGCTTTTTGTATGTATTGAGTTAAAAATTTTGAAACAGGCATTGCACCAAAACGAATGATTACTTCCGGTTTTAAGCTCCTGACCACTTCTTCATTTTTAAATAATGCGTCATATGTTTCAATAATGGCATCTGTTTCATGTAGTCCACTACGTAACTGGGAAAGTGGGTCTGCTAATATTGGGAAATTCAAATTCTTTGACAACTGAACAACTTCATTTCTATAATCTCTGCTACTATTCATTTCTCCACAAACAATAAGTCCTTTTTGTTTTGTAGAAAACATAGTAGCAAACTTTCTAGCCTCTTGGTCACTGATCGTGTAACTTCCGATTTTCGTTTCCATAATGGATATCTCTAATTCATTTTCATGCGTCCATAAGTCTGGTAACTGTAAATCAGGAACAAGTGGATCTCGGAATGGGAAGTTCAAATGAACTGGCCCTACAGGAGATGAAAGTGCAGTTCCCGTTGCTCTAGCAGCCACTGTTCTCACATATTGAATATGTTTTTTTTCACTCGAAGGAAGAGACATTTCCGCAAACCATTTTACATAGTTTCCATACATCTTAATTTGATCGATCGCTTGTGGTGCCCCTACATCTCGTAATTCATGAGGGCGATCTGCTGTAATAACAATTAGCGGTAATCTTGAATAGTGTGCTTCCACAATCGCTGGATAATAATTCGTTGCTGCAGTTCCAGATGTGCATAAAATGGCAACCGGTTTCTTCGCTGTTTTCGCTAATCCTAGTGCGTAAAAAGATGCTGACCGTTCATCAATTAAAACCGTAACCTTTAGTTTGGCATGTTCAGCCATCATGATTGCTAAGGGTGTAGAGCGAGATCCAGGGCTAATAACGGCTTCTTCTACACCACTTTTTACTAACTCGTCTACAAAAGCCCCAACGTAATAGGTTAAATCAATTGTTTCTCTCATTTAAATTGATGCCTCCTAAAGCCGATAGCATCGGTTTGAATTTCACTTTCGTTTCTTCGTACTCACTATCTGGATCCGAATCTCCTACTATTCCACAACCTGCAAAAAGAGATGCTTCCTTTTCTTGAATTAAGCCAGATCGAATCGCTACTGCGAATTCACCATTATTATTACTGTCAACAAATCCAATTGGACTAGCATACCAACCTCTATCTAATAACTCTACTTCTCTAATTGTTTTAATAGCGATTTCAGTAGGATAGCCACCTAAAGCAGGCGTTGGGTGTAACCTTTCTACTAATTGAAGTAGAGATGTATTTCCATCACCGGTTGCTTTCACAGGTGTATATAAATGTTGAATGTGTTTTAGCTTACGTAAAGAGGGACTATCGTCCGTTTCAACTTTTGCACATACTGATTGCAATGAATCCCTAATCATTTTTACAACTAAATGGTGCTCATGTAGATTTTTTTCATCCGTTAAGAGTTCTTTTCCTAGTTGTTCGTCTTCTTGTAATGTTTGACCTCGTTTCGTTGATCCGGCCAAGCACATGGAAATTATATCTTCCTCGTTTTTTTTCACAAGTTGTTCCGGCGTTGCTCCAATAAAGCAATCTCCATTTCTTGCAAAAGCAAAAACATAACTATTTTGCTGTTCTTCTAGAAGATTTTCCGTGACTTTTGATAAAGGAATTTTATGTGAGTAACCTACTCTAAGCTCACGTGCTAGTACAACTTTTTCCATTTCTTGATTACTTATTCTTCTTGTAACATCACGAATGGACTCTTTCCACATTTCCGGCTCCAATTCTTCGTAACTTACCAAACTTGGAAGCACTTCCAATTCTTTTGTCATGCTAGTAGATAGCAGCTTCTCTTCTATACGTTTGAGTAAATCAATATCGTCTTTAGAAATGTCATTAAGGATATTTATTGTTATAAAGCACTGATCTTCTTTTATGGTCAACATAAAAGTCGGTAACACAAAAATGGAATCTGAAAAACTATTCCAAAGGTTTGTTTTCTTTTTTATTGGGTCAAAAGAAAAACCACCAAACAACAAAGGAGTAGTACAAGTATCATTTATGATCCCATCTTGGAGGAATCTTTTCCAACTATCTTCTATCTCTTTATAACGATTTTCTTTTCCGCTCGATTGAAATTCTTTCGTAACTCCCGCTCCAATAATGTATGTAGACCGCTCTGGATTTGTCCAAAAAAAACGCTCATTGTAAAAATGTGATTCACTTTCTCGAAAAAATTGCAGGGGATCTACATTTTTTATTTTTTTTGTAAAACTAATTAATACAGGCTTGTCCTTATTTTTATCAACCTGCTTTAATAGTTGTATCCATTCGTTTGCTTGAATAATAACCAAAGTACTCCCCCCAAAAAACCTTTAAACAACGTAAGAAGACATTTTGTCTCCTCTAATAACTTACTCTAAGATACACCTCAAAAGCTTTTAATGTCAACAATATCCCCTTCTTTTAACCTACTTTCTTCATTATAAAATTGTTTCCATCCTTTTCCTCACTTACATACGAAAATTCGTTGACAGTTGTACACACATTACATACACTTAGTTATGTAATTATATTCATTATTACGGTTCGTTTAATGAAAAACGAATGTCTTGTTATGCTATAAAAAGTTAATTCTGTTCGCTTAAAAAGCTATACAGTACTGACTTCAGTTAGTTTTATAACTTTTCGTATAGTAATCATATATTAGGAAACGGACTCATGTAATTATTTTTCTAAAATAACTTAATTTAAATAGGAAAAGGAGGGGCTAATTATGCAACCTCAAACTGCACAAACGAATACTTCAACACATATAGTAACGAGTACAAGACCCCCGTTTAAAGTATGGTGGAATTTAATGAGACCACATACATTAACAGCTGCATTTGTTCCTGTTTCTATTGGTACAGTTTTAGCTTTATATGAAGCACCACTTCATTGGCCGTTATTTTTTGCAATGCTTTTTGCGAGTCTTTTAATTCAAGCTGCTACAAATATGTTTAATGAATACTACGACTATAAGCGCGGTCTAGATAATGAAAACTCCGTTGGAATTGGAGGGGCGATTGTAAGAGATGGTGTATCTCCTACTACCGTACTACGACTAGCCTTTATCTTTTTAGGCATCGCCACAATCTTAGGTATTTATATTTGTATGAGTACTAGCTGGTGGCTAGCTGTTATCGGTACTGTATGTATGGCTGCAGGTTATTTTTACACTGGAGGTCCAATACCGATTGCCTATACTCCATTTGGTGAAGTTGTTGCAGGTTTTTTCATGGGACTTGTCATTATCGCTATAGCATTTTTCATTCAAACTGGCACTGTTTCAACGTTAAGCATACTAGTTTCTATTCCAGCTTCCATATTAGTTGGAGCAATCTTACTAGCTAACAACATTCGTGATCTAGATGGTGATAAAGAAAATGGCCGTAAAACAATTGCGATTCTTGTTGGACGACAAAATGCCATCCACTTATTAGCAGCAATGTTTATCGTTTCATATGGACTTATTGTTTACTTTGCATTTGCTGGTTACACATCTTTCTGGACATTTTTAATTTTCTTGTCTATCGGTAAACCCATTACAGCAGTAAAAGAGTTTAAGCGAAACAATAGCAACGTAAAAATGATGCCCGCGATGATTGCAACAGCAAAAACGAATACAATATTTGGATTCTTATTAATCATCGGTTTAGTAATTGGATTTTTCATGTAAAAGAACTTCTTTTGAGGTTCTTTTTTTTGTTCGTAAAATGATTACTATTTAATTTCCAATTATGTTTTTCCTACTTCCGTTAATAATACAAGTAAGTCTATTATTACTGGCAATTCGGAAGGAGAAAAATCAATGCTTTCTAATGAGCAATTAAATAAATTAAAAGCCACACTAGAATCAGAAAGGCAATCATTAGAGGAACGTCTTGGTGATAACGACCATTTTCAATTAGAGCGAGAGCATCCTTATAATTCAGTAGGAGAATTATCTGCATATGATAACCACCCAGGTGATTTAGGAACAGAACTATATGAACGTGAAAAGGACCTCTCCTTAAATGAACATACAGAGAAAGAATTGCACGATGTAAATTATGCACTTCAAGCAATGACTAATGGTACTTATGGGAAATGTGAGGTTTGTGGCACTGACATTGATCCAGATCGTATAGAGGCAATACCAACAACAACTTACTGTAAAGAACATAGTCCCAATAAGGAAGTTTCTCATAACAGACCTATTGAAGAAGGGGTATTAATGCCTCCATTCGGAAAATTTGAATTAGATGATGAACACGAATCCGTTGCATTTGACTCAGAGGACACATGGCAAACTTTACAAAAGTATGGTACTTCTGAAAGTCCGTCTGATTTTGTAGAAGAAGTGGGCCGATATGAAAATGCCTACATCGAAAATGAAGAAAATGAAGGATATGTAGAAGATTATGAAAATTTTGTAGGAACAGATATGTACGGTAAAGAGATAACCGTTTATCCTAACAAACAACACGAGGAGTATGAACAATCCTTAGATGAAGAAGGTTTGATGACTTCGTTCGGTGATTTGCCAAGCGGGGAGAAAGAATCGTATACAGAGGAATAAAGACATTTTATTAGGCTTAGTTATTACCTTTTATATTAGTAGTAGCTAAGCTTATTCATTTTGTTTATTTTCTAATCGGTTGTTTTGTGTTTCAATTCTAATTATTTCTCGATTTGTGTTTCAATCTATACCTGTTGTGTTTCAATCTCACTGTTTTCTGTTTCAATCCTCGTCACTTGTGTTTCAATTCCAATTCATACTCGTCCTACTGAACATTTGTGTTTCAAACCATCCCTGTTGTGTTTCAATCTTACTCTTTTCTGTTTCAATCCTCGTCACTTGTGTTTCAATTCTAATCCTCCTCTATTCCTATTAAAACCTTTACTTTTTCAACTCAATCCTCCCTTTTCCTTTCACTCCTCCCCCATTCCAGACATATTTTAGTAAAAGCAAATACCAAGGATGTGAATTTAATGCGTTCTATTCCATACCATTCTCCAGAATGGGCATTATTTTTAGCGGAGTGTTCACGTTTAGCTTACGACCAGTTCCATCAAAATGGACTTTTCACCGTCCCTAAAGGATTTAATATAGTAAAAGAATTCAAAGCAAAGTCTTTTCATCATCTAGAGTGGTTTGGCTTTATTTTAGAGTCGGATGATGCGATTATTATTGCATTTAGAGGTACATCCACTGACTTAGATTGGGTTTCTGACGCTGAGATTTATCAACATCCATTCCAACATTGCAAAAGCAAACCATTTGTACACAGTGGATTCTTGTCTGTCTATGAATCAGCAAGGGACGAAATTTTAGAAACACTAAAATCACTTCCAAAAGAAAAAGCACTATTTATTACTGGGCATAGTTTAGGAGGGGCGCTTGCGGTACTAAACGCTTTTGACATAGGAAGCAATCAATTACATGATCACTTTTACATGTACAATTATGGAGCTCCTAGGGTAGGCGATGAGCAATTTGTAGAAGAATATAAAAAAGTTTGCCCAGCCTCCATCAGATACGTAAATCTACTAGATGCTGTCCCATTTTTACCGACGACTAAATTGTACGGACCTATTTCAAAAAAAACGTGGTATTATCGCCACGTTCCAAAAGCCATTCATTTTATAAGAAGAGAAGGATCCATTGTGAAAAACCATAGTATTGATACGTATATTGAAACAATCGAGAAGGAAGTTAGTGACAAGAGAGATAATACTAATGAGATTATTATTTACTAAGTGTTTTTTCTATAAACAAAAGGCGATATGGAATTTTTATTTTCCAATCGCCTCTTAAATAGATCAATGTCGTAATCTACAAAAATAAATCAATATGCTAAATCGTCTAACCGAATCGGCGTTCTTAGCTCGTTCTCCCAATCGGGTCTTATAATGGAATATGTAATAGCATCATGTATAGTTCCGTCATCATTTTCCCATGAGTACCTTAAGTAACCTTCTTTAACAAAACCACATTTGTGTAATGTTTTTCTCATTGCATAATTGTCACTTCTCGTATGGGCCTCTAATCTTATTTTAGAAGGTTCCATATTAAAAACATAGTCTGTTAGCCATTTAACAGATTGTGCACCAAACCCTCGACCCCTTATATCTTCACGAATACGGATATCAAATAAAGGTATAGAGTCATTTATATCATAAATAATTACTAACCCTATTCTCTTCCCGTCTTCTATTACCCAAAAAGTATGGCGATTATCTTCGTACCATCCCTTTTCTATTCTTTCCAAAATGCTTTCTTTCTTTGGCTCAGGATCGCCATGAAAAGGCCACCTACATGATGTTAAAAAAGTAACTAAGTCAACGGCATTTTTTTCATTTAATAATTCAAATTGCAATTCCATTTCTTACATCCCCTTAAACTCTAATAACTTGTTACTACAAATTAATCTAACAATTACGGTCCAAACGGCACAAAGTATCTAAACATAATAGAAATAAAGGCAAACACTGAGACCGTACAGATGAAAACAAAATGAATGATTCCGTACACAATCTTACTACTCTTATCCATAAAAAACGTGTAAATAAAACCAGCTATTGGATTGATTAATAGAAACGGTAAAGCCACCATAATAAAATATTTACCCAATACCATAACAAACGCATTTGAAAAATCAACATATGAAAGAAAAATCCAAAGCGCCGAGAAAACGATGACCGTGCTCCAAAGAGAAATAACAGACATCTTATTAGGGTTTTTCCATACCACCTATACGTCCCCCCTATGAACAAATTTACATTCTATGATATTCCACAACAAGGAAAAGTTTTCCTCCTAAATGAGTCCGTTTCATAATGTATGATTACTTTACGAAAAACGAATTATATAACTCTATCTGCTAGTTTAAACGCATAAAAGACGAACAACCTATACTTTTTCCTGGAAAATAACTCGTTTTTCACTAAACGAACCGTAATTATGAAATTGATTCAAATAATAAAACACCTTTACTTTTTATATGCCTAAAGTAAAGGTGCCTTCCATTCTTTCTATTTACTTTTCGTTAATCCCCATATTTCATCTGCATACTGCTTAATGGTTCTATCGCTTGAAAAATATCCAGACGAAGCAATGTTTAAACCACTTAACGTCCACCATTTTAACGGATTTCGATACGATGCATCCACTTTTGCTTGTGCATCTACATACGAATCAAAATCGCGCAATACAAAATACTCATCGTTTTGCATTAATAAAGAATCATAGATTGGCTCAAAGTGATCTTGCGCGTCCGGGAAAAAGCCATTAATTAATTGTTCTAGTACTTGTTGAATTCTTTTATCATGATGATAATATTCAGAAGACCTGTATCCCCCATTTTGATAATAGTTTAACACTTCTTCTGCCGTTAAACCGAACAAGAACATGTTCTCTGACCCAACTTCTTCCTTCATCTCGACGTTTGCTCCATCTAACGTTCCAATCGTAAGAGCACCATTCATCATAAACTTCATATTTCCAGTTCCAGATGCTTCCTTACTAGCAGTTGATATTTGCTCACTAACATCAGCAGCTGGGAAAATATCTTCCGCTAACGATACCCGATAGTTTTCTAGAAAAATAACTTTTAATCTATCATTCGTAAATGGATCATTATTCACTTTATCTGCTAACGAGTTAATTAACTTAATTACCCTCTTCGCATAATAATAGCCAGGCGACGCTTTTGCACCGAATATAAACGTACGCGGCTGTATATCGAAGTGGCTATCATCTTTTAAGCGATTGTATAGATACATAATATGCAATACATTCAACAACTGTCGTTTATACGCATGCAACCTTTTCACTTGAACGTCAAAGATACTATTCACGTCAACATGTATTCCTTGCTGCTTAAAAATGCGGTCAGCTAAAATCTGTTTCCGCTCTTTTTTAACGTTTGCCAAGTTTTCTAGAAAACTTGGGTCATGGACGTAGTCCTTCAACTGCTCTAAATGACGCGTGTCATGTATCCATGCAGTGCCGATAGAATCAGTTATTAGTTTTGTTAACTGTGGGTTTGCTTTTAACAACCATCTGCGGTGTGTAATTCCGTTAGTCTTATTATTAAATTTCTCAGGAAATGCTTCGTAAAAAAGGCGCATTTCTCGTTTTTTTAAAATTTCCGTATGAATTTTGGCAACGCCATTCACACTGTAGCTACCGACAATAGCTAAATGGGCCATCTTAACAACCCCATGCGCGATAATAGCCATTTCCTCGATACGTCCCCAGTCGCCAGGGTATCGATCCCATAACTCTTGACAATAGCGCTCATTTATTTCATTTACTATCATAAAAATACGAGGTAATAACGGTTGAAAAATGGAAACAGGCCATTTTTCTAAAGCTTCCGATAATGTTGTATGATTTGTGTATGAAATCGTATTTTTAGTAATCTCCCAAGCTTCTTCCCAACTCATCGCCTCTTCATCTAATAGAATTCTCATTAATTCTGGAATAGCTAGCACAGGATGCGTATCATTAATGTGAATCGTAACTCGTTCGTGCAAGTCTACTAAACTACCATTCTTCTTTCTATAGGAACGCACAATACTACCTAGACTTGCTGAGACTAAAAAGTATTGTTGCTTTAATCTTAGGATCTTTCCTTCATCATGCGTATCATCTGGATAAAGAAACTCTGACACTGCTTCTGTGTCACGCTTATATTGTAATATGTCTTTATTCGTAGGATATGGAGCTGGTTCAGCACTCCATAACCTTAGCGTATTAACGTTAGATGTTTCATATCCCACTACTGGCATATCATATGGAACAGCTGTAATCTTTTCCCCTTTAGCATGACGAAACAAAGTCTTTCCATCTTCTTCATACGTTTCGACTTTTCCAAAAAAACGAATTTCTACCGCTTGATCTGGTTTTCGCACTTCCCACACATTTCCGTGACGAAGCCATTGTTCAGGTAGTTCTACTTGATATCCATCTACAAATTTCTGGTCAAACAGACCATGTTTATATCGTATACCACAACCGTGCCCTGGCAAATCTAAAGAAGCTAATGAATCTAGAAAACAAGCAGCAAGACGACCTAGTCCACCATTTCCTAGGCCGGCATCTGCTTCTATTTCTTCAATGGAATGAAGGTCTAATCCTAGCTCTTCTAACCCATCTTTTACACAATCTCTTATTCCTAAGTTCAACAAATTATTTCCTAACAATCTGCCTAACAAAAACTCAATCGACAAGTAATACACTTGCTTATTGTTAGTCGTTCGGTTTCGCTCGTTTGTCTCAATCCAGTTCGTACTAATGTATTCACGGACCATACTACCTAATGCATGAAAATGGTCTCTAGGGGTTGATTCAGCAAAGCTCTTTCCGTACATCCGCTCCACTTTATTAGCAAAGACTGTTTTAAATGTTTCCTTGTTACAGAACATGTACTCCACTCCTAGCAATCAAAGATGAATATAACTGGTTGTACTTAAAAGCTGATTTGGCCCAACTATAATCTTTATTCATAGCTTCTAACATAATATTTTGCCAAACGTCTTTCTTTTGGTAACACGCTATGGCACGACAAATCGTAAACAACATATCGTGGGCATTAAAGTTTGTAAACGAAAATCCATTCCCATCTTTTGTCACTTCATTATATGACTGAACCGTATCATTTAGCCCACCCGTTTCACGAACGATTGGGATCGTGCCGTACCTTAGCGCGATAAGTTGCCCTAAACCACACGGCTCAAATTTGGATGGCATTAAAAACATATCAGAACCTGCATAAATTTTATGAGCTAGTTCTTCGTCAAAACCGATAAATACTTTTACTTTATCAGGATAACGATGTGCCAGATAGCCAAAAAATTGTTCAAATTCATATTCACCTGTTCCTAGGACTACTAACTGTACATCTTCCTTTAACAACTCTTCCATTACCGCTGTTACTAGGTCTAGTCCTTTTTGTTTCGTAAGACGAGTTACCATCGCAATTATCGGTACTTCCACACGTACAGGTAAATTAGCCAAAAGTTGTAACTCTTCTTTGTTATCTTTCTTTCGTTCCATATTTTTTGCATCATACGTCGAAACAATCATTTCATCATGCTTTGGATTATAAATATCTTCATCGATCCCATTAATAATTCCAATTAACGCACTGCTTCTTGACCTTAAAACTCCATCTAACATTTCTCCGTAGTAAGGTGTTTGAATTTCATCCTTATAAGTGGGACTAACCGTTGTGATAACAGATGATGACACAAGTGCCGCTTTCATAAAATTCACTTGACCGAAAAACTCTAATTGTTCTGTTGTAAAATACTCATCAGATAAGTTTAGTAAATCGTCTAAAATTCCTTTAGGGAAGACTCCTTGAAATTGTAGGTTATGAATCGTAAAAGCAGTTTGAACACGTTTATAACGAATATCAGATTTGAATTCTTTTTCTAATAAAAAGTTAACCATTCCCGTATGCCAATCGTGACAATGAACAACATCCGGAATAAAATCAATAATAGGTAAAGACTCTAATACCGCTCTACAAAAGTAAGCAAATCTCTCCCCATCGTCGAAATGTCCATATAATGAATCTCGATTAAAATAGTACTCATTATCAATAAAATAGTATGTCACGCCTTCGAACTCAAGCATCTCAATACCACAATATTGTTTTCTCCAACCTACCGATAATGTAATTGCCTCTATATGATTCATATTTTCTTTAAACTTAGTTGGAATCTGCCCGTATTTTGGTAAAATAACGCGTACATCAGTACCAAGTTTTTTCAACTCTTTTGGCAGTGCTCCTGCAACATCCCCTAGTCCGCCGGATTTTGCAAATGGGACACATTCCGAGACGACAAATAAAACTTTCACGAATTCATCAGCGCTCCTTGTATTGTTCCTTTTTTCACTAAATACGGATCAAAATTTTCTCCTTTTAATACTGTACCTTGTTCTACTTTTACATCTTTGTCTAAAATAACACAATCTAAAACAGCATCCGCTTCCACAACACTTTTTTGCATCACGATACTATTCTTAATTACCGCACCTTTTTCCACTTTTACTCCACGGAAAATGATACTGTTTTCTACATGGCCTTGTATAATAGCACCATTAGCAATCATAGAATTTTTCACGTAAGCATCTTTGGAATACTTAGTTGGTGGTTCATCTTTTACTTTTGTAAAAATTGGCTGTTCACGGCGGAAAATTTGTTTCCATACAGTAGGATTAAGTAACGCTAAACTATTCTGATAGTAGCTGTTTACAGAATCGATGACAGCGACAAAACTTTCATATTCATAATCACAAATGGTTAATTCAGATTTTGGATCTCTAATACAATCCGAAATATTTCGATAACCTGTTGTATCAGCATTTTTAAATAAATCAATTAACAACGTTTTTTCTAATATATAAACATCTAATGACTTACCTAATTGACGTACATGTGTAATATCACACTTATTGTCTAAATGTCTTTTTAACATCACTCTATAATCCATATTACAAACAGTGTAACTATTGGCTAAAACAACATACTCCTGTGAACTTCTAAGAAAAAAGTCTTCATTCTCCTTGAATTGCTGGAATGAGCCGATTCCTTCTAATAAGGATTTTTCCGAGCTTGGAAAAAAGAACAATCCGTCTCTCTTTCTGTTTAAATCCCATTGTTTCCCTGAACCTAGATGGTCCATTAACGAACGATATTGATATTTAGGAAAAATGGCTACACTTGAAATACCTGAGTTAACCATATTGGATAAGACAAAGTCGATTAAGCGATAACGACCTCCAAATGGTACTGCTGCTGAAGAACGTTTCCACGTTAACTCGCTCATTTCATCTATATGTGTTGTTGCATCTATAATCCCTAACATTGATTTATTCATGGAAGTACACCCTCTCCAATTATTCTATTAAACTGCCAAAAATTCTTCCGAAACTAGTAAAATTTCATCTTCATTTTTTTCAGGGGCAATAATTGCTCCATCTGGAATAACCATTCCTGCTGGAATAATTGCTCTCTCAATATAAACATTGTTACCAATTTTCGCCTCTGGCATGACAACCGAGTGCTGTACAACGGAGTTTTCACCAACTGATACACCTTGGAAAACAACCGAATGATCGACTTTTCCTTCAATGACACACCCTTCGTTAATTAATGATTCCGTCACTTCCGCATTTGGTGCAATATACTGTGGTTGTTGATTTGGATTAACAGAATAAATTCTCCAATTATAATCAAATAAATTCAATTCACACGTTTCATCTAGTAAATCCATATTTGCTTCCCATAAGCTTTTAACTGTACCAACATCTTTCCAGTAACCTTTATATGGATAAGCCATTAAACGTTTCTTTTCTTCCAATAATAGAGGAATGACATCTTTACCAAAATCATGACTTGATTCAGGATTACGGTCATCCATCTCTAAATATTCCTTTAAAATAGACCATTTAAAAATGTAGACTCCCATCGATGCTAAATTATTTTTTGGATTTGCTGGCTTTTCGTCAAAAGCGGTTACTTCCATTTTCTCATTTGTATTCATGATCCCAAATCGACTTGCTTCTTCCCACGGAACTTCTATAACGGAAATAGAAACGTCCGCATCTTGTTTAACGTGATAATCCAGCATTGCCGAATAGTCCATCTTATAAATATGGTCGCCAGATAAAATTAACACGTACTCCGGATCATATTGGCGCAAATAGTTCATATTTTGATAGATAGCACTAGCTGTTCCCGTATACCATCTAACACCAGAAGATTCACTATATGGAGGTAAAACAGTTACTCCTCCATTTTTACGGTCTAAGTCCCATGCACTTCCAATCCCGATGTAAGAGTTCAGTACGAGTGGTTGATATTGAGTTAGTACTCCAACTGTATCAATTCCCGAATTCGTACAGTTACTTAAAGCAAAATCGATAATTCTATATTTTCCGCCGAAAGGTACGGCCGGTTTCGCTAAATTTTTAGTTAATGAACTTAAACGGCTTCCTTTTCCACCTGCTAATAACATCGCGACACATTTCTTCTTGACCATCTTTACTTTCTCTCCCCTCTTCTTCTCACAGGTTGCAACATACATACACCGAACGGCGCAACATTGACCATCATATGATAAGGTTTACCGTGATATTCCCCTTTTTTCACTTCAATTTCGTCTAAATTAGTAATTCCTGTGCCTCCGAAATGAACATCATCACTATTAAAAACTTGTTCATAACCGCATTCTTCCGGAACGCCTAAAGTGAAATTTTGATAAGCTCTACAAGTAAAATTACATATAACGACCGTGTAATCTCCTGCGTTCTTGCCGTAGCGTATATAAGAGAAAATACTTTGTTCACGGTTGTTCGCATCTATCCATTCGAATCCACTATGTGCGTGATCTTGTTCAAACAACGAAGGATTATTTAGATAAAAATGTGTAAGTTCTTTCATATACTTGTTCATATTACGATGAGACTCATATTGTTCTATAAGCATCCAATCTACTTGTTCCAAATCTTTCCACTCATCAAACTGACCAAACTCTCCACCCATAAATAAAAGTTTCTTTCCTGGGTGTGTCATAAAATAACCATATAATAAGCGGAGTTGAGCGAACTTTTCTTCGTAACTACCAGGCATTTTATTAAGAAGCGACTTTTTCCCGTGTACAACTTCATCATGGGACAATGGCAAAATAAAGTTTTCGGAAAAAGCGTACATTAACGAAAACGTCACTTTATCGTGAATCATCGAACGTTCTTGCGACGGAGTTTCCATATAAGTCAACATGTCATTCATCCAACCCATGTTCCACTTATAATTAAAGCCAAGTCCACCTTCATATGTCGGAGCTGTAACAAGTGGCCAATCAGAAGAATCTTCCGCTATCATAAGAGCGCTATAATCATATTCAAATACTGCTTTGTTTAAGTTCTTAAGAAATTCAATGGCAAAAGGATTCTCGTGAGATTCATTCGTATTCGGCCAGTAGATGATATTAGAAACCGCATCTACTCTAAAGCCGTCTATATGAAAATACTCCATCCAAAATAAAGCATTTGAAATTAGAAAACTCCTTACTTCTGGCTTTCCTAAATCAAAGTTGGCCGTTCCCCACACTTCATTTTCTCTATCATTGTAAGATGTATACTCAAATGTTGGTGTACCATCAAACATGTAAAGCCCGTGTGCATCTTTACAAAAATGACCAGGAACCCAATCAAGTATTATTCCAATATCTACTTGATGACAGGCATCGATAAATGTCATTAATTCTTGTGGTGTACCGTATCTGCTTGTAGCGGAAAAATAACCTGTTCCTTGATATCCCCAAGACCGATCATACGGATGTTCAATGACTGGCAATAGTTCTATATGGGTATAACCTTGTTCTTGAATGTATGGAATAAGTTCATCAATAAGCTCTAAATAGGTGAATAGTGACCCATCCTCTTTCTTTTTCCATGAAGCTAAATGGAGTTCGTATATAAACATTGGCTTTTCATAAATTGTAATTCGTTTTTTCTTCCGTCTCCAATTAGCATCTTTCCATTTGTATCCGTCTAGGCTATAAACAATGGAAGCCGTGTTTGGCCTAACTTCTGAATAAAATGCATATGGATCTGCCTTATGTAAGACCTCACCTTGTTGTGTTACCAATTCGTATTTATACATTTCCCCTGATAAATCTTGTTCGTTTATAAGGACACTCCACACGCCTTCATTATTTATTCGTTGTAATGGAGTATTCTCTCCGTTCCAATTATTAAACGATCCTATCAGTCTAACTTCTGCTGCATTTGGTGCCCAAACTGTAAATCTTGTACCTACTAATTTACGTCTTCTTTTTAAAACATGCGCTCCGAATAACTCATGACTTTTATACAACGTTCCTTCGTGAAATAAGTGCAATTCAAAATCAGTTGGATTTGCTACCACTTGCAAAGTTTTTCATCCTTTCACTACGTTCGAATGTTTTGATTATTCTAATATTCTATTATGATAAATTAATTCCTTTCGCAGCGGAAATGTTTTTGTAGACATAATGTTACAAATTTCACATAGTGTTAGTATTTGTCGAATAGTTTCGGCAAATGGGCAAACGTTTTCATTGTATGTATTTAAGGATTTGTCATAAAAAGGCTTATTTTGAAAGTGTTTTCACTCGTCAGACGTCTGCATCATATTCTTTTATTTTGTCGAAAAGTTTTTTTCTCGATAACGCTTTCATACGTGTGAGAAGTACATTTATTATTCTTTGAATAATATTTTCTCATAGTCCATTGTGTGTAGGTCTTTTGTATTCAGGGGGTAAAATACTGCTGCAATTGATGCTCAGTTATTCTATTAATTGTTGCACCAAAACACATATTTTATAATATTTTATTGTTATCTAAAAAAGTGATAAAATATTAAGATATGACATATTAGCTGTGCTTCGTATTAAGGAGGAAGAAATACTTTGATTGTTAAAGATGAACAAGAATTAGCAAAACTAAAAGAGATTGGTAAAATTGTCGGAACCATTCGTGATGAAATGGTGAAGATTACGAAACCTGGAGTAACGACTAGGGAGATAGATGAATTAGGTGGAAAGTTGTTTGAGCAGTACGGTGCCATATCTGGTCCAAAAGGAGAGTACGACTTCCCTGGATTTACGTGTATTTGTGTAAATGAAGAAGTAGCTCACGGTATTCCGGGAGACCGAGTAATCGCAGACGGAGATTTAGTTAACATAGATGTTTCCGGTTCAAAGGATGGATACTTCGCTGATACTGGTGTATCTTTCGTTGTTGGGAATGCTGACCCTGAACTTGAAAAATTATGTGATGTAGTCAAGCTTGCGTTTGATGAAGGTCTAAAAAAATTCCGTCCAGGTGGAAAACTAAACAACGTTGGAAAAGCTGTACACAATACTGCTAAAAAACATGGTTACACAGTAATAAAGAATTTAACTGGCCATGGCGTTGGACGTACGCTACACGAAGCACCTAGCCATATTCTTAACTATTTTGATCCGTGGGATAATGAATTGTTCAAAGAGGGTATGGTTATTGCATTTGAGCCGTTCGTATCTACAGGGGCAGAAGAAGTGTACGAAAAAGAAGATGGCTGGACATATACAACAAAAGAAAGAAGCTTTGTTGCTCAATATGAACATACAATTGTCGTAACAAAAGGAGAACCAATCATTCTTACAAAATAACACATGCCCGGGTTGTATCAGTGCATTGCACTCATACAACCCGGGCATATTTTTTTATTATTGATAAGAAGCTTTACTATTTAAATACGCGTGAGTTAAAGGAAGGTATTTTGTTTCCCCTTTCACCTCGACAATAAGCCTAACTTGCCTCTCCTCATCAAAGTAAAAAGAAGCTTGTTCTAGATCTACTTCAGTCCAACCTAAATTATACACTTCATTTACAAACTCTAGCATACCATCTAAATTTTCTATAATGCTACTATCTAGAGAACCATAATTTGTGTAATCGTCATATCTATCAAACATCTTCATGATTAACAGCTTTTCAACATTAACTAATGTTCCTTCTACTACCGTCCCAGCCTCATCCACTAAAACCATACTAAAATAAGGGTACATATGATATAAAACCTCTACTCTAGTATCCACTGCAACTTTGCTCTGCATCAACTCAATAGTAGTTGCTATTAAAGTGTTCACTTCTTCAAGTGACTGGCTATTGCTGTGAGCAAAAGAAGACGTGATTGTAATATCGTTGTTTCCTTTGGCTTCAAAATCAATCCCTCTCCAACTAGCCTGTTCCCTAATGAAGCGTTCACTAATTAAAACCTTTGATTCATCTTGATAAACAGGGGTAATATCCGTTGTATATTTTATCCCTGTAGTTAGACTATGATTCCATACATATTCTTCATCTTTTTCATACATAAAAGTTAAATTAGGTTCCTTCCAACTAGGAAACGGGTAAACTAATTCAATTGTATGAAAATCAATATGCTTATATTTTTCAAGCAAGTGGTCGACATTAGCATATTGAGTATATTTTTTAACTTGTTCTATATCTTGATTAGATAAAGCTTTTAAGTATCCTATTGTGTGATTTGCTAGGACAACATCATAAGAATCAATTAGATTATTATAAATTTCCTCTAGGTTAGAAAATCTAATAAACAACTCGTCAAAATTAAACTCAGCCTCCTCACTATCATTTGGAGTATCTATCTCCTTATCTTGTTCATTTTTATCTTCTATTACAGGGGGCTGTGGGTTCTCTGTAGCTGGTCTATTTATCAAATTATCCACAGTGGAACTTTGAATAAAGCTAATAAAAATGATAGCAGCAATGATTACAGCACTTGCTGTTAGAAACGGTATTTTTATGGAGGTTCGCCTATTCTTATGCTTTTTTTCTAGTTTATTTAATTTCTCTTCTAAAGCATCAACAAATTCTTCATCTGGCTTAATGCCTTCTTGATTATATAAAACGGAAAAATTAATTTTGTGCTCTTTTTCTTTGCTCATTGGTTGCTATTCCTCCTTCCACATCTACAGTTAATATTTCTTTTAATTGCTTTAAAGCTCTATGATAATCCACCCTTACTTTTGTCTCTGGACAATCTAATAATTCTGCCGTCTCTTTAATAGATAACTCCCAAATCCCTCTATATATAACAATATTTCGATATTTTAATTTCAATTTAGAGATAGCTCTTTGCAACTCCATATGCTCTTCTTTTTGAAATAGCCTCTCTTCAGGTGTTCCTTCTGGAGTTACTTGTTTATTAAAAGAAAAGTCATTAAAGTAAGTCAATAATTTCTTTTTACGATAGTGATCCATAATTGTATGTCTAGCAATCTTTAATATCCATGGCTTAATCTTTGCAGTGTCTTTTAAGTTTGAAATACTTTTCACCACTTTAATAAAAGTTTCTTGCGTTAAATCTTGTGATAACGAAATGTCACTCGTAAAAAACAAACAATATTGATACACCTGTTCATGATGTTTTCGATAAATCTCACTTATTCCCCATTCACTCTCACTCATGATTTGCCTCCTTTCTTTTACTATATAACAAGTCGTTGTATACTCAACAAATGTTTCAAAAAATTATATATAAATGCAAAAAAACTAGTAACATTAGTTACTAGTTTTTTAGATGACCCGTACGGGATTCGAACCCGTGTTACCGCCGTGAAAGGGCGGTGTCTTAACCGCTTGACCAACGGGCCATAATTATTTAAATAATATGGCGGAGAAGGAGGGATTTGAACCCTCGCGCCGCTTACACGACCTACACCCTTAGCAGGGGCGCCTCTTCAGCCACTTGAGTACTTCTCCAAAAGTGGCTCCACCAGTAGGATTCGAACCTACGACCCTTCGGTTAACAGCCGAATGCTCTACCGCTGAGCTATGGTGGAATAATAAATATGGTGGGCCTAAATGGACTCGAACCATCGACCTCACGCTTATCAGGCGTGCGCTCTAACCAGCTGAGCTATAGGCCCATATAATGGAGCGGGTGATGGGAATCGAACCCACGACATCAGCTTGGAAGGCTGAGGTTTTACCATTAAACTACACCCGCATAAAAAGGGCGACTGATGGGAATCGAACCCACGAATGCCTGAACCACAATCAGGTGCGTTAACCACTTCGCCACAACCGCCATAATGTAATGGTGCCGGCGATAGGAGTCGAACCCACGACCTACTGATTACAAGTCAGTTGCTCTACCAACTGAGCTACACCGGCATACACTAATTATTAAATTAAAAATAAATGGTGGCTCGGGACGGAATCGAACCGCCGACACATGGATTTTCAGTCCATTGCTCTACCAACTGAGCTACCGAGCCAAAATATGGCGGTCCCGACCGGGATCGAACCGGCGATCTCCTGCGTGACAGGCAGGCATGTTAACCGCTACACCACGGGACCATTTGGTTGCGGGGGCAGGATTTGAACCTACGACCTTCGGGTTATGAGCCCGACGAGCTACCAGACTGCTCCACCCCGCGATAATAATAACTATGTTGAAACTAATTTATACAGTAGTTGAAATAAAATATGGAGGAGGAAGAGGGATTCGAACCCCCGCGGGCTTTGACACCCCTGTCGGTTTTCAAGACCGATCCCTTCAGCCGAACTTGGGTATTCCTCCGTATATTTATAATAATGGTGGACCTTGTAGGACTCGAACCTACGACCGGACGGTTATGAGCCGTCTGCTCTAACCAACTGAGCTAAAGGTCCAAAATGGTAGCGGCGGAGGGAGTCGAACCCACGACCTCACGGGTATGAACCGTACGCTCTAGCCAGCTGAGCTACACCGCCATTTTGAAAATCTAACTATATAGGTTATAAGTGGAGCCTAGCGGGATCGAACCGCTGACCTCCTGCGTGCAAGGCAGGCGCTCTCCCAGCTGAGCTAAGGCCCCATTATAAATATTAAGTGGTCGGGAAGACAGGATTTGAACCTGCGACCCCTTGGTCCCAAACCAAGTGCTCTACCAAGCTGAGCTACTCCCCGATATGGCGCGCCCGAGAGGACTCGAACCCCTAACCTTTTGATCCGTAGTCAAACGCTCTATCCAATTGAGCTACGGGCGCTATTTATTTCTTGTTTTACTGCAGTCAAAATTTAATACCTTTTGTGCAATTCAAGGATACTTATTTTCACTAAGTGAAAAAAGTTTGGTGCCGAGGACCGGAATCGAACCGGTACGGTAGTCACCTACCGCAGGATTTTAAGTCCTGTGCGTCTGCCAGTTCCGCCACCCCGGCACTTCTGTTGGAGCGGAAGACGGGATTCGAACCCGCGACCCCCACCTTGGCAAGGTGGTGTTCTACCACTGAACTACTTCCGCTAGCTATTCTATTATGCGGGTGAAGGGACTCGAACCCCCACGTCAAAGACACTAGATCCTAAGTCTAGCGCGTCTGCCAATTCCGCCACACCCGCGTAGATGGTGTGCCATGAAGGATTCGAACCTTCGACCCTCTGATTAAAAGTCAGATGCTCTACCAACTGAGCTAATGGCACTAAATAAATATAAAGGTAAAGTGGTGCCGGCGATAGGAGTCGAACCCACGACCTACTGATTACAAGTCAGTTGCTCTACCAACTGAGCTACACCGGCTAAATTTAAATGTAAGTTATTTTTACTAGCGTGAAATGTAAGTTATTTTCACTAGCGTGAAAAAACTTTGGTGGAGGATGACGGGATCGAACCGCCGACCCCCTGCTTGTAAGGCAGGTGCTCTCCCAGCTGAGCTAATCCTCCGATATATAACAGCCTGGCAACGTCCTACTCTCACAGGGGGACAGCCCCCAACTACCATCGGCGCTGAAGAGCTTAACTTCCGTGTTCGGTATGGGAACGGGTGTGGCCTCTTCGCCATCATTACCAGACTATTAGTGTGACATAAAATAATTATAGTCACTTTTGAAAGAAAATCAAGAGTTTTTTACTCTTTTATGTTCTTTCAAAACTAGATAACATATTTTCCTGTCAAGAAAGTGATTGTATCGTTCTAATTTGGTTAAGTCCTCGATCTATTAGTATTCGTCAGCTACACGTGTCGCCACGCTTCCACCTCGAACCTATCTACCTGATCATCTTTCAGGGATCTTACTAGCTGGCGCTAAAGGAAAGCTCATCTTGAGGGGGGCTTCATGCTTAGATGCTTTCAGCACTTATCCCGTCCGCACGTAGCTACCCAGCTATGCCTTTGGCAAGACAACTGGTACACCAGCGGCGCGTCCATCCCGGTCCTCTCGTACTAAGGACAGCTCCTCTCAAATTTCCTGCGCCCACGACGGATAGGGACCGAACTGTCTCACGACGTTCTGAACCCAGCTCGCGTACCGCTTTACTGGGCGAACAGCCCAACCCTTGGGACCGACTACAGCCCCAGGATGCGATGAGCCGACATCGAGGTGCCAAGCCTCCCCGTCGATGTGGACTCTTGGGGGAGATAAGCCTGTTATCCCCGAGGTAGCTTTTATCCGTTGAGCGATGGCCCTTCCATGCGGAACCACCGGATCACTAAGCCCGACTTTCGTCCCTGCTCGACATGTAGGTCTCGCAGTCAAGCTCCCTTGTGCCTTTACACTCTACGAATGATTTCCAACCATTCTGAGGGAACCTTTGGGCGCCTCCGTTACTCTTTAGGAGGCGACCGCCCCAGTCAAACTGCCCACCTGACACTGCCTCCCACCCCGATTAGGGGTGCGGGTTAGAATTTCAATACAGCCAGGGTAGTATCCCACCGACGCCTCCACCGAAGCTAGCGCTCCGGCTTCTCAGGCTCCTACCTATCCTGTACAAGCTGTCCCAAAATTCAATATCAGGCTACAGTAAAGCTCCACGGGGTCTTGCCGTCCTGTCGCGGGTAACCTGCATCTTCACAGGTACTATGATTTCACCGAGTCTCTGGTTGAGACAGTGCCCAGATCGTTATGCCTTTCGTGCGGGTCGGAACTTACCCGACACGGAATTTCGCTACCTTAGGACCGTTATAGTTACGGCCGCCGTTTACTGGGGCTTCGGTTCAAAGCTTCGCTTGCGCTAACCTCTCCCCTTAACCTTCCAGCACCGGGCAGGCGTCAGCCCCTATACTTCGCCTTGCGGCTTCGCAGAGACCTGTGTTTTTGCTAAACAGTCGCCTGGGCCTATTCACTGCGGCTCTCTCGGGCTTTAACACCCTAACCGAGCCCCCCTTCTCCCGAAGTTACGGGGTCACTTTGCCGAGTTCCTTAACCAGAGTTCTCTCGCTCACCTTAGGATTCTCTCCTCGCCTACCTGTGTCGGTTTGCGGTACAGGCACCATTCTCCTCGCTAGAGGCTTTTCTTGGCAGTGTGAAATCAGGAACTTCGGTACTAAATTTCCCTCGCCATCACAGCTCAGCCTTTATGAGAAGCGGATTTGCCTACGTCTCAGCCTTACTGCTTGGACGCGCATATCCAACAGCGCGCTTACCCTATCCTCCTGCGTCCCCCCATTGGTCAAACGGAGTGAAGGGGGTACAGGAATATCAACCTGTTATCCATCGCCTACGCCTTTCGGCCTCGGCTTAGGTCCTGACTAACCCTGAGCGGACGAGCCTTCCTCAGGAAACCTTAGGCATTCGGTGGATGGGATTCTCACCCATCTTTCGCTCCTCATACCGGCATTCTCACTTCTAAGCGCTCCACCAGTCCTTACGGTCTAGCTTCAACGCCCTTAGAACGCTCTCCTACCACTGTTCGTAAGAACAGTCCGCAGCTTCGGTGATACGTTTCGCCCCGGTACATTTTCGGCGCAGAGTCACTCGACCAGTGAGCTATTACGCACTCTTTAAATGGTGGCTGCTTCTAAGCCAACATCCTGGTTGTCTAAGCAACTCCACATCCTTTTCCACTTAACGTATACTTTGGGACCTTAGCTGGCGGTCTGGGCTGTTTCCCTCTTGCCTACGGATCTTATCACTCGCAGTCTGACTCCCATGGAGAAGTCTTTGGCATTCGGAGTTTGACTGAATTCGGTAACCCGATGAGGGCCCCTAGTCCAATCAGTGCTCTACCTCCAAGACTCTGACACATGAGGCTAGCCCTAAAGCTATTTCGGCGAGAACCAGCTATCTCCAGGTTCGATTGGCATTTCACTCCTACCCACACCTCATCCCCGCACTTTTCAACGTGCGTGGGTTCGGGCCTCCATTCAGTGTTACCTGAACTTCACCCTGGACATGGGTAGATCACCTGGTTTCGGGTCTACGACCACGTACTCATTCGCCCTATTCAGACTCGCTTTCGCTACGGCTCCGTCTCATCGACTTAACCTTGCACGGGATCGTAACTCGCCGGATCATTCTACAAAAGGCACGCTATCACCCGGGTTTTTTCCGAAGAAAAAACATAGGGCTCTAACTACTCGTAGGCACACGGTTTCAGGATCTTTTCACTCCCCTTCCGGGGTGCTTTTCACCTTTCCCTCCCGGTACTGGTTCACTATCGGTCACTAGGGAGGATTTAGCCTTGGGAGATGGTCCTCCCTGCTTCCGACGGGATTTCTCGTGTCCCGCCGTACTCAGGATCCACTCAGGAGGGAACAAAGTTTCAACTACAGGGCTTTTACCTTCTACGGCTGACCTTTCCAGGTCGCTTCATTTACCCCGTTCCTTTGTAACTCCATGTTGAGTGTCCTACAACCCCAAGAGGCAAGCCTCTTGGTTTGGGCTAATTCCGTTTCGCTCGCCGCTACTCAGGAAATCGCGTTTGCTTTCTCTTCCTCCGGGTACTTAGATGTTTCAGTTCCCCGGGTCTGCCTTCATTACCCTAGGTATTCAGGTAAAGATACTACTCCATTACGAGTAGTGGGTTTCCCCATTCGGTAATCTCTGGATCAAAGCTCACTTACAGCTCCCCAAAGCATATCGGTGTTAGTCCCGTCCTTCATCGGCGCCTAGTGCCAAGGCATCCACCGTGCGCCCTTAATAACTTAACCTCGATATCGCGAATAGATATCTAATAAAGAAAATTTACTAAGATGAACGATACTTTTGATGTATCTTGACATTACTTATGTTATCTAGTTTTCAAAGAACATGGTTCGATAGCTTTTATACTATCTAAAGTTTGAAAGAGGAATGCTCTCTCAAAACTAAACAAACAACAAGCGTATTATTCCTTAGAAAGGAGGTGATCCCGCCGCACCTTCCGATACGGCTACCTTGTTACGACTTCACCCCAATCACCTGTCCCACCTTAGGCGGCTGGCTCCTCGGCACAACTTAACTTCCTATCATAATTATAAGAGGCTAAGTTGTGCCCAGGTTACCCCACCGACTTCGGGTGTTACAAACTCTCATGGTGTGACGGGCGGTGTGTACCAGGCCCGGGAACGTATTCACCGCGGCATGCTGATCCGCGATTACTATCGACTCCAGCTTCACGGCGGCGAGTTGCAGCCTACAATCCGAACGGAGAACGGTGTTATGGGATTGGCTCGACCTCGCGGTTTTGCTGCCCTTTGTACCGTCCATTGTAGCACGTGTGTAGCCCAGGTCATAAGGGGCATGATGATTTGACGTCATCCCCACCTTCCTCCGGTTTGTCACCGGCAGTCATCTTAGAGTGCCCCACTTAATGCTTGCAACTAAGATCCAGGGTTGCGCTCGTTGCGGGACTTAACCCAACATCGCGCGACACGAGCTGACGACAACCATGCACCACCTGTCACTTTTGTCCCCCGAAGGGGAACGCCCTATCTCTAGGGAAGGCAAAAGGATGTCAAGACCTGGTAAGGTTCTTCGCGTTGCTTCGAATTAAACCACATGCTCCACCGCTTGGGCGGGCCCCCGTCAATTCCGTTGAGTTCCAGTCTTGCGACCGTTCTCCCCAGGCGGAGTGCTTAATGCGTTAGCTGTAGCACTAAGGGGCGGAAACCCCCTAACACTTAGCACTCATCGTTTACGGCGTGGACTACCAGGGTATCTAATCCTGTTTGCGCCCCACGCTTTCGCGCCTCAGCGTCAGTTACAGACCTGTAAGTCGCCTTCGCCACTGGTATTCCTCCACATCTCTACGCATTTCACCGCTACCCGTGGAATTCCACTTTCCTCTTCTGCACTCAAGTTTCCCAGTTTCCAATGACCCTCCACGGTTGAGCCGAGGGCTTTCACATCAGACTTAAGAAACCGCCTGCGCGCGCTTTACGCCCAATAATTCCGGACAACGCTTGCCACCTACGTATTACCGCGGCTGCTGGCACGTAGTTAGCCGTGGCTTTCTGCTTAGGTACCGTCAAGGCACCGGCAGTTACTCCGGTACTTCTTATGCCCTAACAACAGAGCTTTACGACCCGAAGGCCTTCATCGCTCACGCGGCGTTGCTCCATCAGACTTTCGTCCATTGTGGAAGATTCCCTACTGCTGCCTCCCGTAGGAGTCGGGGCCGTGTCTCAGTCCCAGTGTGGCCGATCACCCTCTCAGGTCGGCTACGCATCGTTGCCTTGGTGAGCCGTTACCTCACCAACTAGCTAATGCGCCGCGGGCCCATCTGTAAGTGATAGCCGAAACCATCTTTCAATACAGAACCAGGAGGTTCTTTATATTATCCGGTATTAGCTCCGGTTTCGCGAAGTTATCCCAGTCTTACAGGCAGGGTGCCCACGTGTTACTCACCCGTCCGCCGCTATCCTGACAAAAGCAAGCTTTTATCAGATTCGCTCGACTTGCATGTATTAGGCACGCCGCCAGCGTTCGTCCTGAGCCAGGATCAAACTCTCCGAAGAGTGTTTGAGCTTATGCTCATTTTGTTGCTGACTAATGTCAATTAATTGTTTGTTGTTAATCTTAAAGATTAACTTACACGCTGTTGTTTTGTTTAGTTTTCAAAGAACATTTTTTGACCACCGCTCATAAAAGCGACTTTATCATCATAACAACTTGTCCTTGTAAAGTCAAGAACATTTTCATTGTTTTTTCTGCTTGTCACCATCTCGCGGCGACGAAATTAAATATAACATCATCTAAATTATTTTGCAATACCTTTTTGAAAAATTAATCCATAAATTTTAACCTATTAATTCTATTTAACTATTTAAGAAAACTACAGCAATTTTATTAGATGTTTTATACATGAACATAAAACTATTAGTAATTCCCAAAATGGAAGAATACTTTTTAAACCGCCGTCGTATAATCTAGTAACTCATATTAACTTTACTAGGAGGGTTACCTGTGGATGTTGTTCAAAATATAGCAATGATTGTCGCTCTATTATCTTCTATCTTATTATTTCTATACGGATACTTCGAAGGAATAAAAATGTTTAATAAAAAAGGGAAGGTTCGTGGAGAAGGTATTATCTTTAGTTTTTCACTGGCAATGGTATTTGCCTTGTTTGCTAATAAATTTATTTAATCTTACTAAATTTAATACAAATTAACATGCCCTCCACACAGCTTATGAAGGGCATGTTCTTATTTCAACTAACTTTTTTACGTTGAACCTTTGATAATGACTTATCTCGAACTTCATTATTTCTAATAAAATATCCTACACTAAACAAAACGACTGCTCCTCCTAGGAATTGCGTCCATGTAATTACTTCATTTAAGATAAAGTAAGCTAAAATAGCCGCTCCAATAGGTTCTAATAATATACTCATAGAAATGATATTCGTACTTATCCACTTAACAGCCCAATTAAACAGAGAATGCCCCAGTAAGGTTGGGAATATTGCCAAGAGCAAAAACCACATCCAGTCAGATGAATGATATCCTGTAAAAGAATAGCCAAAGATTAAAACGTATATAAAAAGGGTAAGTGTACTAGAACCATAAACAATAAATGTATAAGTTATTAGTGATAATCTTTTTCTAACATTTTGGCCAAACATTAAATAGGCAGTGACTAGCGCACATGCTACTAATGCTAAAAAGTTTCCGAACAATGCTATGCCACTAGTTTGGAAATCTCCCCAACTAATAATAACACTCCCTAAAACTGCTAGTCCGCCACTAATCAATGCTTTATTACTTAACTTTTCTTTAAAGAATATATAAGTTCCGATAAAAGCAAACAATGGCTGAAGAGTAACTAACACAGTGGAGCTCGCAACACTCGTATAGTTCAACGATTCGAACCATAAAATGAAATGAAATGCTAAAAAAATACCAGCTATACTAGAGAAAATGAAATCCTTTCTTGTAATAGCCTTTATCTCACCTACATATTTATATAAGAATATTGGCGTAATAAGCAAAACGGAGAATAATAATCGGTAAAAAGCGATAACTGGCGCTGGCGCTTCAGCTAATTTAACAAATATAGCAGAGAGTGATACAGTTATTACTCCAATTGCAAGTGCAAAATAAGGATTCAAAATTTTGTTCATGGTGTGTTCTCCTATACATGTGATGTTTTATATATCTAATTTTACTGAATTTTGTTATAATTTTCTAATCATTTATTTTTTGTTCAACAGATAACAACTTAGAGAGGAGTTCAATTAGACGTGGAAACTGAGATTTTAATAAAATTATGTATATCTGCAGTGCTTGGATTAATTATAGGACTTGAACGGGAATTAAAAAGAAAGCCACTCGGCTTAAAAACATGTTTAGTTATTTCTATTGTAAGTTGTTTACTCACAATTGTCTCTATTGAATCTGCATACTTATTTGGTGATAGTGATTATGTACAAATTACGATGGACCCACTTCGTTTAGCAGCACAGATTGTAAGTGGTATTGGTTTTCTCGGTGCAGGGGTTATTTTAAGAAAAGGGAATGACACTATTACGGGTTTAACTACAGCCGCATTAATTTGGGGAGCTGCTGGAGTTGGTATAGCTACAGGAGCAGGCTTTTACTTAGAAGCTTTTGCAGGTGTTGCTTTATTAATAATTAGTGTTGAGATTATTCCATTAATGATTTCTGTATTAGGACCAAGAAAGTTAAAGGAAAAAGAAATCTTTTTACAATTAACATTAACACTTGCAGATGATATTGCTAAAGTTATTGATGAAATTAAAAAAGATGATATCTCCATTAAGAATGTTCGTATTAAAGACCAATCTGACAGTCATTTAGTTCAGTTGAAAATATTAGTTGACCAAAAACGTAGAACAACTGATATTTATTATACCGTGCAAAAAATTGAAGGTATTACTAGTATTGAAATAGAGAACATTTAAATGCTGCATATTCATTCAATTCTCTAATTCACTTAAAATCATTGACAAAAGTATGCTCTATTATTTACGATTCACTAGAGGGCCTATCGTATAATGGGAGTACGCTGCAATGGCATTGCAGAAGCGGGGTTTCGACTACCCCTAGGTCCATAACTACATTACTATAAAAAAGCTTATGAAAATTAGTTAAATCTTCATAAGCTTTTTTGTTAAGCACGTTCATTAATCGAATCGTCAGTTATTAATAAACAATTCTTCGCCGATAATTTGAGGCAATTGTAACAAGTCAAACACTTCCATTATTTCACTTCTAACATTCGAAATGGTGATTTGAATATCTTGTTCTGTTAATGTTTGAACTAAATTAATTAATAGTCCCATTCCTGTTGAATCAACAAAGGCTACATCTTTAAAGTTTATGTTCACTTTTTTAGAGTGAAGTAAATTGGGAACTAATTCGTATTCCATTACTTCTGTTCCTTCTATATCTAGATCGCCGCTTAACAGCACTTCAAGTGAACATTCATCTACTTCTAAACAATAAACAAACATTGTACACCTCCCGCATTACTATTCAAACATTATTTGTTCCTCTTCATTTAATCTCGCCTTTACATGACGCTTCGTATCTTTGAAGGTGTATTTTGCGTTGCCTATTTTAATAATAGTACCTTCCATTGCATTTTTTATCTTTATTACTTGGTCGTTAGGAACAGCAACTAATGTAGTCGTTCCCATCGTTGCACCAACTTCATTTAATTCAACACCTAATCTTCCATATACTTCTCCACCACGCAAAATACCAGATATCTTTAATGTCCCACCTGCATGAATTTTTGTGTTCACACAACTTTGTCCTAATATCAATACGTTTCCACTACAGTATAGTTTACTGTTTAGCGCACTTGAAATGGTAATATAGGAATCTGGCTCTACTGGCGCTTTGCTTATTTCGTAAAGGACTTTCATCTTTTCAGATAACATGATTAGCGCATCTATAGTCATTCTTTCTTTGGATAGTGATAGAAAAATTTGAGATAAAGTTACCGCTACTTGTCTCCATGAATCATCTACTAAAAAGTCTTCGCCTCTCTTTACTACGTCTACATATTTCTTTACTAAAGGCTTAAAGCCTTTGAATTTTTTTTCTAATAGTATGTTTATTAATGGTTGTAATCCTACAGATGTTAAATCGTTAGACTTAAAAGCTGGCGATTTCGACAACTGTTTTATTAAGGAAATTATTTTTTCAACATTCGAATGAATTAATCCGATCAAGTGTCCTAGTTCGGCGATTAGCATGTTATTCTTTCCAGCCGACAACTCCGATCCTACAACATTACTGTAGGCTATGATTCCTCCTGAAGCACTTACTTGAGAACTGTTAATAGTTTTCTCGACGGTAATATCACCATCCGCTTCAACCTTCATACCGTCTTCTATTTCACCTAAAATTTCAACATCCCCTGTAAATCTAATGTTACCACTAGCTAAATTTACATTTCCTTTATGAGTTAACTTCGAAAGAATAGATGTTGTTACATACTGGCCACGTTTTTCTATGAATGGTCTTCCGGAATCACTTGCGATTACTTTTTCTTCATGCAAGACGGTTCCTTTTGCAGTTTTCAAATGTACTGGGATTGTTTGTTTGGCAAGTAAAGGTTCATTCGTAACTGTATAACCGACCTCACCTGGAATAGGATCATGTACAATTGCGATAATCTTTCCTCTTTCAACTGTCGGAATGCGTTTCATCTCTTTAAAATCTACTGTACCGTCCTTTTTCTCTACTGGACCTGTTACTGGCTCAACATCTACCTTCACTTCGACCCAGCCATTTTTACCTTCTTTTGGTTTTAGGCCACTTGCAATTATAAACAAACCAGGTTCTAGCGTTTCAATAGCTTTGTTAATTTCGGAATGTTTAAATCCTTGTTTTACTCTTAATGCTTCTAATTTACTTAGGACTTCTGCATATGACAAGTCATTGTATTTAATTTTTTCTTCTGAAGCGGTAATTTTAATATCGAACTCCGGAGCTACATCTACTATTTTTCTATTAATTTTATAACCTGGTGTTATTTCTAGGTAAACGTTCAGCTTTTGTTCATCCATATAAGCTTTCCAATGAGATTTTATCACTTCGTCTTCAACGAGTAATTTCACTTTATCTTTACCAGTAATAATGAGTTGCTCTTCGGAAGTACTTTCATTATTTTTATATATTTTAACAGGTGGAGTTACAACGACTGTTGGAAATCTATCTTCGCCTAACTCGTAATGAAGTTCCCCATCTACCACCCATACTTTTCCAGACTTTTTAACTTCCTGTTTTACCGGTGTTTCTGAAAAGGTTGGGGTATTTTCTGTTAAGTCTTTTTGTGGAATTTCTTGATTTTCTTCTATTTCTTCAAAGTAACGGTCAACAAGTCCTTCTGTGTCTAATTGTTCCTTTTTTTCTTTATCTAATTTATCGACAGGAGATTTTTTTGTTATTTTTACGACCGCCTTCTTACCTCCAAAACCAAGCATCCCTTTTTTTCCATAGTCTACTACTTCTATTTCTACTTCCTGCATTGTAACCCCTAATAGAACAAGACCATCTTTAATTGCTGTCGTTACGTTCTTCCCACTAGAGAGAATAGTTTGCATGAGTATTACCTCCTAACAAATTAAAGGAGAAGACACGCTAGTGATATCGGTATTTTGTTTATTTACTTTTAAAATCACCATTGTGATATCATCTTTTTGAGGTGCACCATTTGTAAAGTTGTTTATAGATTCGATTACACTATTTTCTAACTGTTCTATTTCTTGATGAATGTTATCTTCTAAATGAGCAACAAGTCTAAGTAACTTGTATTGCTCACCTTGTGGATTTTCAGCCTCCACAATTCCGTCTGTGTAAAAGAAAATAGTGTCATTCTCATTAAGTGTTATAGATTCCTCTTTATAAATTTGATTTGGTAATCCACCAACCATTACCCCTTTAATAATTGGAACCTGATCCACTTTATTTTCTTTATGATTTAAGTATAAAGGAAGATTATGACCTGCATTTGCGTACGTCAACGTCATTGTGTTTGGATCCCAATCCGCACAAAATAAAGTAACAAAAGATTTTAACGTTCGTAAATCGTTATATAGTGCGTAGTTCATGGATGTTAACGTTTTACCAGGAGATTGTGTGCTTTCAGCAGCACTGCGAAATGCTCCTCGTGTTAAGATCATTAACATAGCTGCTGGTATTCCTTTTCCCATTACATCCCCTATTACAATTCTAATCTTTCCGTTAACTAGCGGATAAAAATCATAATAATCTCCTCCAATTAATCTTGCAGGGATGGATGCACCACATACTTTTCCACCGCTAAAACTAGGGGTTTTACCATTAAGCAAAGAGGTTTGTATGTTTTTTGCTAGATTGATTTCTCTCTCAAGAGATTTATATTCATTCACAGTGGGAGGAACTATATTCTCACAGTGTAATCGGTTCTTATACATTACACTACCTCCCCTTGCATAGCCTCTAAAATTTGATATAATCCTACTGTTTCAAATACTTCGTTTGTTAACTCATCCACACCTTGAAGTCTTACCTTAAAATGCTTTTCTTGAGAAACATAGACCGTATTAATAATTAACCCAATTCCTGTAGAGTCTATAAATTCAATTTCTGTTAGATCGAATACTAACGTATCTATTTCAGTTGTATCTTGTAAATATTGATCCATAGCATTACTAGTGGTAATATCCAATACTCCGTTTAAATAGAAAGTTACCATACTTCCTTCTACTTCTTTCTTAATTGTTAATCCCATACGTTGCCCTCCCTTACTTTTTAAATTGTTCTATTTGTTTAAAGAGATTTATTGAAATATCAGATAATTCACTCGATTGTTGTTGAAGTGACTTTAATAAATCAGAAAGCGTAATCGTTATTTCTGTTGTTGCAGAAGCACGATTTTGAGTAATTTCTCTAATTTTTTCTATCTTATCGATAATAGCGTTACTATTTAGTTCATTATCACTGTCATAAAAATAAGTAGTTATTTCATCAAGTAGCTCAGAAAGCTCAAGAAGTTGTTCGCGATTTTTCATTGTATCAACGGTAGATAGTTCATACATTTTCTCAACAGAGTGAGAAGAATCTGCTTCTAGAGATAAAGATAACCATTGAGTTTTTATTGCTTGTTTTTGTGTAACAGCTATAAATTCCTCACTTTTTTTAGTAATTCTACCAATTCCTTCTGAAATCTCTTTCAGTTCTGTTTCACCGTCATATATGTTACTAGGAATTAATTCTCCACCATCTAACTCAATAACTTGTTCTTTTATTACATTTATATTTTCATACAGTTGTTTATTAATAAAATTAGTAATGTAAAATATGATTACGATAGAGATAATAGAAAATATAATTAAAAACTTAGGAAAATAAAAATGGATAGTAATTGAAATTACAATAAGAAAAAACATTACAATTTTAAGCTGTTTACATATACGTTTTTGTAATGATTTTCTATTCATTTCATGCTCACTCCTTCCGAGTAAGCTTTAGGTTCATCCCCTGCTTTCACATTACAGTTATCAAAAATAATGATAAGAGTTGAACCAGTTGGGGAAGTATATAAAGCTACACTTTTAGCCATTTTCATCATTAGTGTAAATCCTTGACCTAGAGATTTTTTTGTAGAATAACCTGCTAACAATGTGTTTTTCGGTAGCTCTTTTAACGGAAAACCGGGACCTATGTCTTCTACCATTATTCTTAGTTCATTGCTATTCATACATTCCATTAACGTCATCTTTCCATGCTCAGCATGTTTAATGACGTTTGTAATTGCTTCAGAAAGAACTAACAATAACCCCATAGTTTTCGGACCAGTATACCCGCGCATATCTAGAGCTTCTTTCGTAATCGCTCTACTAGCAGGAATGTCTGCACGTTCCTTTATTACTTTCGTACAAAGGATATCGTCTGTTTTATAATTGGATATTTCTTCTTTATCAATTAATAAAAACTTACCTTGTGTTGCAGCGTAAATTACTTCTCGATAGATTTGCCACTCACTAGCTTGAGCATCACTTGTCGGACTCTTGAATTCGTTTTCAGAATGTAAGAATAAATCATCTTTATGAACATGATATACTTTTAAAAGAGCGTTTTTCATATCATTATTTACGTTTAATTCTTTTATTTCAGCAGGAATATCTTCTCTTGATTCGTTCCAAGTTAGAAGTTGCTCGCTTAAATGAATAATTTGCTCTAATCCATCACTAGATTCATTAATTTGTAACATCGGCTTGTTTAAGGAAAGATTGTATAGGTAATTGCTAACTTCTCCATTAAAATCTAAATATTGGGCTATTTTCCGTACAATAAAGCCTCTTTTAGTAATAAAAGAATATTCATTATATGTTAGCTCTTTTTGTGAGAATGGATTATTTGGGGCTTTTGTAAGTTCAATGGTTCGATTTCTATTTATAACTTTATCGATGAGCCGTTTCAATATGTTCCCTCCCTTATAAGAGAAAGTCTCCTATAAGTTCTTTTTGTCGCATACTTTTTAGGGTTATATTTAATAGATTAGTAAAAAACGCCTACCACTAGATTGGTAGGCGCTGATAATGAAGGTAAAATACCTTTTCATTTCAGTTCCAACCTTTTCGGTAACTCGGCCATCTTTGCTTAAAGCTTTAGATCCGTAGCTTTGCGTCCTTACTTTTCAGTAAGTTTGCTATTATCCAAGGTAAGGATCACACTGCAACTATTTTCCTATTAACTTAACTATACGCTAGGTGAAAAGCATATTCTATAACGGTTCTTAATATGTCCTAATATCAAAGCGAAATGTCCTAAATTATACACGATATGTCTCATTTTTCGTTTTACTTTAATGAACTATTCATGTTGAAAACTAAATTTTAAAAAAGCTTGTCTCCTATTCCATGTTGGGACATCGGTTACAAGCAGTGGTAAAAAATTAGTTAGATAGAATTAATTTCATATATGAAACTCACTCAGATAATCGTTCTATTGTTTTGGCTAATAAAAGAGTACGTTCAGGAAGTGTTTTTATTTCTACATATTCATTCTCACTATGTGCATTTCCTCCAACAGGACCTAATCCATCTATTGTTGGGACCCCAGTTGCTGAGGTAAATGCTGCATCTGAACCTCCTCCTGTTGCTGTATCTTTAAACTGGAGGCCTATCTCTTTTCCAACACCTTGAATAATATCAAAGAGTTGTTCATTTTGTTCGTTTTTTTCAAGTGGCGGGCGATTAATTGCCCCTTTGTACGTTATCTCGGTACCAGACACATCATTCATCGAACAGATTTCTTTTATCTTTTGTTCTACGTATTCCGCTTGTTCTATCTCAGAAATACGAATATCAACATGTGCAACTGCCATGGGTGGTATCGTATTTACAGATGAACCACCTTCAATTAGTCCAACATTAACACTTATCCCTTTTTTATAATCTGTTAAACCATTTAGTTGAATGACTTTGTACGCTAGTTCTTCAATTGCACTGCGACCTTTTTGTGGTTCGATTCCTGCGTGAGCAGATTTCCCTTTCACGATAATTTTGTACCTACCACCACCTCGTCTAGACGAAACAAGGGAACCGTCTTTCCTCGCGGGCTCCATAATAAGGGCATATTCTTTTCCAACAGCTTCTTCTTCAATTAACTTTTTAGATTTCGGCGATCCTACTTCTTCATCACTGTTTAATATTATTTGAATGTTTTTGTAGCAGTCTTGATTTTCATATTGTAAGCCTCTAATAGCATACAACATTTCAACAAGACTAGACTTCATGTCAACAACACCAGGACCATATGCTATATCCCCTTCTAATCGAAAAGGTCGTTTTGCTACTGTCCCTTCTGGAAAAACGGTATCCATATGTGCTACTAATATAATTTTCGGATCTACTGCGTCTTTATGTTTAATGATAAGGTTGTTTCCAAACTTCTCTTCTTCTTTTACAGTAACAACAAAGCCAAGTTGCTCGTATTGCTTTTTTAAAATTCTACCTACTTTGTCTACACCTGTTTTGAAATGTGTGCCACTATCTATATTCACTAACTTTTCTATTAGTTGTAGCATTTCTTCTTGTTTTTCTCGTAAATACTTTTCCACGAAAGACAACTCCAATTTCTTCAGTTTGTTACTCTTACTTTTATAATGTGTAAGTACTAGTACTGCTATTATATCAAATATTACTATTTACGTTTAAAGTGTTAGAAAGTATTCATGAACGACACAAAAGGCTAGCAAATCACAAATAGCGATTGCTAGCCTTTTTTTATGAAATTACCTTACTAATTGAGTGCCTTTTATAATATATGACTACTACATCAAACGTAACTCAATTATAAATTAGTTCTTTTGAATTTTTTTCTTCACAAAGCTCTTTTGAACGATGGGTCGCACTTTTTATGGCAGCTGAAATGGCACTGCCTCCACCATTTTTGCGCAGGGCAGATAAACCTGCTGCCGTTGTTCCATTTGGAGATGTCACGTTTTTACGTAATTGTGAAGGGGTCTCATTTCCATCCATAATCATTTTCGCAGCGCCAAATATTGTCTGTGCCACTACTTCTCTTGTAACGGTTGGATCTAATCCAGCGTCTTTTGCTGTTTTTTCCATATGCTCCATTAAGTAATAAAAGTAGGCTGGACCACTTCCAGCAACACCAGTGAAAATATCCATCTGTTCTTCTTTTATCACATATACTTTCCCTATGGAGGACAATAACAGTTCAGTCATATTTCTATGTTGAGCTGTAGCGTTTTTTCCTAGCGATATAGCTGTCGCAGATTCACCAATTGTACTTGACGTGTTAGGCATTACTCGAATAATAGCTTGTCCATTAGGTAATCTCTCTTCCAACATTGCTGTTGAAACTCCAGCAATGACAGATAATATTAATTGATGTGGTTTTACGAATGGTTTTAAATCTTCCAAAGCTATTTCAATATCTTTCGGCTTCATCGCCAAAACAATAATATCTAACTCACTTATTAAAAGGTGATTTTTTGTTACTCCTCTTATTCCGTACATTTTTTCTAAAGATGCTAAACGGTCTATGTTGTTGCGATTACTAGCGATAATTTGATTACTTGGTAATAAGTTTGACGAAACGATTCCAGAAATCATCGCTTCTGCCATCGAACCCGCCCCAATAAATCCTATTGTTTTTCTTTTTAGCATTCGTTTCGCTCCTCGTTTTTCCGTTCAAGTTGTTTCTCCATACATAAGCGTAACATGAAGACATCCAGTTTCAAGGATATTTCAACAAGAAGTGAGCATAAGGGCCAGATAGTTAGTGTAAGCGGTAACATTTGCTAGATAGTATAGGTTAAATGCTCCTTTTCACTATTTATCACTAATAATCAAGTAATTTGAAGAAATTTGAAATGTAAGAAATAGATTTAATAAGGTTACTTTTCTTTGAAAATGTTTTTTTATGTTTTAATAGAGAATATATTATAGTAGAATGTAAGCGGTAACAAAATTACATTTGTATCTTCTAGGAGGACAACAACATGAGGAAAATAGGACTTTTACCTAGAATTATTATGGCGATTTTTCTTGGGATTTTAATTGGGGCGTTTATGCCTGAATGGTTTACTCGTTTATTCGTAACGTTTAATGGGATTTTCGGCGCATTTTTAGGCTTTGCCATTCCATTAATTATTATTGCGTTCATCGCACCTGGTATTAGTGATATAGGTAAAGGAGCTGGAAAGTTTCTAGGAATAACAGCTGGAATAGCTTATTTATCCACAATAGTCGCTGGTTTACTAGCATATTTTGCAGCTGTAACCTTGTTCCCTACTATATTAGGAAATAGTGTTTCTAACAATGCATTTGACGGTGCAGAAGATGCAATGCTTTCTGGATTTTTCGAAATTCAAATTCCTGCCGTAATGGGTGTTATGACTGCACTAGTTTTAGCATTCACGCTTGGATTAGGTATGGCAGCAATCAAAGGAAGTTCTTTGAAAACTGTAATGGTAGACTTCCGTTCTATTATCGAATTAGTAATCTCTAAAATTATTATTCCATTATTACCTGTTCATATTTTAGGTATTTTCGCGAACATGACTCAAGGTGGACAAGTTCAAACGATAATGAGTGTGTTTGCTAAAGTGTTTGTGTTAATTATCGCGCTACATTTTGTCATGTTAATTTTACAGTATATTATTAGTGGAACGATTTCGAAGAAAAATCCTTTTGCCATGATGAAAGGTATGTTACCAGCATACTTCACAGCATTAGGAACGCAGTCTTCTGCATCTACTATTCCTGTTACTTTAGAAAGAGCAAAGAAAATTGGCGTGAAAGAGAAAGTGGCAGATTTCGCTGTACCATTACTTGCAACGATTCATCTTTCCGGAAGTACGATTACAATCGTCTCTTGTGCGATGGCAGTAATGTACATTAATGGTTTTGAATTTTCATTTGGTTTAGTTTTCCCATTCATTATGATGTTAGGTGTAACGATGATTGCAGCACCTGGTGTTCCTGGTGGAGCAGTAATGGCGGCGTTAGGTTTACTTGACACAATGTTAGGATTTAACGGAACAATGCTAGCGTTAATGATGGCCCTGTACATGGCGCAAGATAGCTTCGGTACAGCATGTAACGTAACTGGCGACGGTGCGATTGCGAATGCAGTAGATGCGTTGACTAATAAAAAAGCTAGCTAACGATATTAAACTTCTACTAACAAAGATTAGTAGGAGTTTTTTTTATACATTAAAAAAGCCACACCATGTTCAGTGTGACTCTTTCCTCTCCTATTCACTTTCTTGCAAATCACCAATATCTACAGTAGTTCTCTCTTCTAATGGTCCTCTTAAATGAACTGTTGCAGTTCTGCCATCTTCGTGAAGTTCATCAATCCAAACAGAAGCACCCTGATACAATACATTAATATCTGCTGATGAAGATAATATTTGCTTTACTCGTCTTTGATCCATCCATTATTCACTCCTCTTAATTGTTCAGTTTATTTTTCCAAAAACACTAGAATTTATGCTTTTGTTAGTTTTACAAAATGTCTAGTTTGACCATGATAGTAATTGAGGTGAAAGATGATGAAGCTAAATCCAGATGAGAAAGCTAAGTTAAGTCAAGCCATCGATCAAATGAATGAAAGTTTGGATGAATTTATTGAATTATATAATGAGGCTGAGGAAGATAAAGAGGTTATTGTGTTTGATGAAGAAGTAATGGAGTTAGTTAAATTAGGTAAGGAAGCTATTGGTGAAGAAGCATTAACGAAAAAAATAAATTCCATCATAAAAGAAGTATTATCTTTCATGAATACAAAACAGGAGAAGGAATAATGGCTAGGAGAAAAATACGTGGTCCTTACTATTTTGACTTTTTACACTGGCCGCTTATTTTACGAATTCTCGCTGTCATATTTATCATAAACCTGTTTTTTGGAATTGTTATACATTTTGTAGAACCTAAAGAATTTCCGTTAATTTTTGACGGAGTTTGGTGGGCATTTGTAACTACTGCAACACTCGGATATGGTGATTACGTTCCTATAACTATTTTAGGCAGAGTTATTGCAATTATTTTAATTTTATTTGGTACAGGTTTTGTTACAACTTATTTTGTATCGTTAGCAGCGGGTGCTATCGCATCACAGACTGCTTATACGGAGGGTAAAGTGGATTATAAAGGATCAAAACACATTATTGTAATAGGATGGAATGAAAGAGTTAGAGCAACTATGGAGCAACTGAAAGAATTAGTTAGTGAACCAATGTCCATTGTATTGATTGACGAAACATTAAAGGAAATACCCGTGCACCATAATACTATTTTTTATATTAAAGGAAACCCTTGCCACGATGAAACGTTAAAAAAAGCGAATATTAGTGAAGCCGAAATTGTGATTATTACTGCAGATCAAGGAAAAGATGAACGGTTAGCAGATATGGGCACCGTATTAACGATTTTAGCAGTGAAGGGTTTAAATCCAAGGGTTTACACGATAGCTGAAATATTAACTGCTACTCAAGTGAATAATGCAAAGCGGGCTGGTGCTGATGAAATTATTCAAACAAATTTATTGTCTAGTTATTGTATGACAAATAGTATGGTTTCAAACGGGATGTCAACTACTTTGGTGAATATGTTAGATCAACTAAAGGGAAGCAAATTAAAATATTTAGATGTGAATGAGGAAGATTTACAAAAGACGTTTGAACAAATGAGTAATTTTTTATTGCAAAGCAAGATTTTGTTAATAGGAATTAAAAGAAGAGGGGAAACAATGGTGAATCCACCTCTTCATACTAAGATTGAGGAACAAGACAGACTATTGGTTATTAAAGACTAAGTTAAGATTTGTTCGAGTTCTTTTACTAGTGCATGACCAAGTTCTACATATTCTTTTGGAAATTCGGCGTCTGGGTCTTGTGGTTCGGAAAATTGATTGAAAGACGCCGATTTGTTCCATACTTGTACATTATCATCGAGTCCAACTTGGTATTTATGTGCTAATAAAAATGGGCGGCCAATTTCAACGGTTGCACCATGTGAGTCCAACTGTCCATCAATTGATTGAAATGGTACACGAAGGAATTGATACCCTACTTTGTCATCTATTTTGTAATCAAAATAACCATGGTCATATTCCCAGCCGCCACCTATAACATAGCCTAACGGTTTAAGTTCTTTTTCTAATTTGTATAATTGGAATTCTTGCCCTTCAACTTTTGAAGGAATTGGAATCATGCCTTTACCCCCCTTTTTAGGAATATGTTGCCCTATTGGGGGGATTGTCATTCCTTTCCCTTGAAATAGATAAAAGCCCGCACAATCAGCAAAAAAACTGACATGCGGACAAGATATCAACTATCTTTATTTCAATCTCTTCTCTAATTCCGCTTTCACATCTTCATATCCTGGTTTACCTAATAAAGCAAACATGTTTACTTTATAAGCTTCTACGCCTGGCTGATCAAACGGGTTGACACCTAATAAGTAACCGCTCATCGCACATGCTTTTTCGAAGAAGTATACTAAGTATCCGAATGTGTATGCATCCATTTCTGGAATACTTACGATTAAGTTCGGTACGCCACCGTCTGTGTGAGCAAGCATCGTTCCTTCGTAAGCTTTCGTGTTTACAAAGTCTACTGTTTGACCAGCTAAGTAGTTTAAGCCATCTAAATCTGACGCTTCTTCTTCAATCACTAATTCATGACGAGGTTTTTCTACTTTAATAATGGTTTCAAATAAGTCACGGCGGCCTTCTTGTACATACTGACCTAAAGAATGAAGGTCTGTAGAGAAGTTTGCTGATGCAGGGAAAATACCTTTCTGATCTTTTCCTTCACTTTCGCCGAATAATTGCTTCCACCATTCTGAGAAGTATTGTAAACCTGGCTCGTAGTTAATAAGCATTTCAATCGTTTTTCCCTTGTTGTAAAGGACATTACGGACTGCTGCGTACTGGTAAGCAATGTTCTCGGATAGCTCTGATTTTTCTAAATCAATGCTAGCATCTTGTGCACCTTTCATCATCGCTTCAATATTCACACCAGAAACGGCGATTGGTAGTAAACCTACAGCTGTTAGAACGGAATAACGTCCACCAACATCATCCGGAATAATGAATGATTCATAGCCTTCTTCTGTAGCTAGTGTTTTTAATGCTCCACGTGCTTCGTCTGTTGTTGCGTAAATACGTTTACGCGCTTCTTCTTTCCCGTATTTCTCTTCTAACATTTTACGGAAAATACGGAAAGCTAGAGCTGGCTCCGTAGTTGTTCCTGATTTAGAAATAACATTAATAGAGAAATCTTTTCCTTCGATTAATTCCATTAAATCTTTCATATAAGTTGAACTAATATTGTTTCCAACGAAAACTACTTGTGGAGTTTTACGTTGCTCTTTCGTTAAAGCGTTATAGAAAGAGTGGTTTAACATTTCAATCGCCGCACGTGCTCCTAAGTAAGAACCACCAATTCCTACTACTAAAAGGATATCCGAGTCGCTTTTAATTTTCTCTGCACTTGCAACAATACGAGAAAATTCTTCTTTATCATAATCTGTCGGAAGTTCTACCCAACCTAAAAAATCGTTGCCCGCACCAGTTTTCTCGTGTAAAGAGTGGTGTGCTACTTTTACTGCATCTTGTAAGTATGTAAGTTCGTGTTCGCCAAAAAACGATAAAGCTTTCGTATAATCAAAGCGAATATGTGTCATTTTCATTGCCTCCTAAAAAACATAATTGCCATTCCAACTTCACTTTACCTAATAAAGAAAGAGAATTCAAGAACCGTAGTGAATTGTAAGCGAATACAAATAAAATGTTCTTATTTTCTTCATATTAATAGAAGATAAATAAACAAGGTTACCTAAAGAGTCGATGAACCGACTTCTTTTTGGTAACCTCGTTTCGTTTCAGGTTGGTTCCACTTCTTCTTTTTCTTTCTTTTTCTTTGCTACTACTCGAATATATTCACGCGGTTTAAACGGTTCATAAACCGTAACTTGTCCAGCATTATTTCCAATCAATACTAGTGTTGGGTCTGAATTTTGTGCTGGATGAACCTTTATTTGTTCCGTATGAAACCACCAAGCACTAGCAAACAATGTTGTAAAGATAGAAAGAGCAACAGCGGCTTTTCTTTTAACCATACATACCACCACCCTAACTATAGAGTGGCTTATTTATGCATTTTTTATTCATACAAAAAATTTTTTTCATTGTTTTATCCTAGTTTCTATTTATTTAATATACATGGGCAAAGTTGTCAATACTAAAAGCCTAGAGAGATGCAAGCAAATTCAATTTAGTATATAATTTGTTACAGTAATCATTCTTAAGTAAAATTATTTACTTTTGAAAACTTCGGCTCCTCACTTGACAAATTAGGTTGGTTGCCGTTGTTTTCTTATGTCATTTAAAGGAAATTAAAGATTTAGGGGAGGTTTGTGTCTTGTCACTGATTCATTTAGTGATTCTTTCGCCATTACTTTTGGCGGTACTTGTGCCATTTTTACATAAGTATTTCCGTCAATTACATACTGGCTGGTTTGTGCTAGTATTGCCAGTTGTCCTGTTTGCTTATTTTATAAGTTATTTAGGGCCAATAATGAATGGCGAAGCTTTTATTAGTACGATGAGCTGGATTCCTTCATTAGGAATTGATTTTATTGTGTACTTAGATGGTCTAGGTTTACTTTTTGCCTTGCTCATCACTGGAATAGGTTCATTAGTTGTTCTTTACTCTATTTATTACTTATCAAAAGAGAAAGAAGCACTTAACACATTTTACGTGTATTTATTAATGTTTATGGGTGCGATGCTTGGAGTTGTTCTTTCTGATAACCTTATCGTTATGTACTCCTTCTGGGAGTTAACAAGTATTTCTTCTTTCTTATTAATTAGTTATTGGTATCACCGTGAAAAATCTCGCTATGGAGCACAAAAGTCGATGTTAATTACCGTATTCGGTGGATTAGCAATGCTTGGTGGTATTGTTCTTCTTTATAATATGACTGGCACGTTTAGCGTTCGTGAGATTATTGCAAACCTTGATTTAGTAACATCTAGTCATTTATTTGTACCAGCATTGGTTCTATTTTTACTAGGAGCATTTACAAAATCAGCTCAATTCCCATTTCATATTTGGTTACCAGATGCGATGGAAGCACCTACTCCAGTTAGTGCATACCTACACTCTGCAACGATGGTTAAAGCGGGAATATATTTAGTAGCTCGTATGAGTCCAGTTTTCGCTGGAGCACCAGAATGGTTCTGGCTCATATCGATATTTGGTATTATCACATTGTTCTGGGGATCTTTCTCCGCAGTAAAACAAACGGATTTAAAGTCCATCTTAGCTTTCTCCACTGTGAGTCAGCTTGGTTTAATTATGACACTACTAGGAATTGGTAGTGCAGCAGCATATTACGATATAGATGGAACACATGCCTATTCGTTTGCTTCCGTTGCAACAATGGCCGCTGTTTTCCACTTAATCAACCATGCAACGTTTAAAGGAAGCCTGTTCATGGTAGTCGGGATTGTCGATCATGAGACAGGAACGCGTGATATTCGTAAACTTGGTGGTTTAATGACGTTAATGCCTATTACGTTTACACTTGCCATCATCGGAACATTTGCGATGGCTGGTTTACCACCATTCAATGGTTTCTTAAGTAAAGAGATGTTCTTTACAGGAATGTTAAGAGCTACAGAAATTGGAATTTGGAACATGGATACACTAGGCATTCTATTCCCAGTTTTAGCTTGGGTAGCTAGTATTTTTACGTTCATTTATTCCATGGTTATAGTATTCAAAACATTTATGGGTAAATATCAACCTGAAAAGCTTGATAAAAAACCACATGAGGCGCCGATTGGTATGTTAGTTCCTCCAATCATCTTAGCTTCATTAGTAATTATATTCGGATTTTTCCCAGATTTATTAAAAAATCTAATAGGTGTAACCGTACAATCGATTTACTTTAATACGTTAGATGTCCAAATGGTTGAAATTTATTTCTGGCATGGATGGACTGAAGAGATATTTATGACAATTGGAGTAGTTGCATTCGGATCATTGCTATATTTAACACTTGCAAAATGGGGCAAGATTTACGATTGGTTCCCACAACGTTTAGCATTAAACCGATTATATGATGGTGGGTTAGTTGCAATAGATAGAGGGTCTGCTGCATTTACACATTCTTATATGACGGGATTTATCCGTGACTATTTAGCGATTGCATTTGCGTTTATGATAGTCCTCTTAGGGGCTGTTTTTATTCGTGTAGACGCTTTTGCATTTAATACGGAAAATGTTGCTCCTGTTGGAATATATGAGTTAGTATTAGCTCTAGTTATGGTTGCTGCAGCAGTTACAATTTTGTTTGCTAAATCTCGTTTGGTGGCAATTATTTCATTAGGTGTTGTTGGTTATACAATGGCTCTTTTCTTTGTACTATTCCGAGCACCAGATTTAGCGCTTACCCAATTAATCATAGAAACAGTTTCAGTAGCATTATTCTTACTATGCTTCTATCACTTACCTGATCTTTCAAAAGAAGTAAATCGACTACGCTTTAAAATGACAAACTTCATCATCTCTGTAGGAGTTGGTTTACTAGTAATAATAATTGGTATATCTGTTAATAGCTCTAGACTGTATGATTCTATTTCAAGCTTTTTTGAGATGTATTCATATGAAAGAGCTGGTGGAAAAAATATGGTAAATGTAATACTAGTTGATTTCCGAGGTTTTGATACTTTATTTGAAGCAGCTGTTTTAGTTATTGCTGCCTTTGGTATCTATACGATGATCAAGTTCCGTATGGTTGGTAAGAAAGGAGGGGTAAAAGGTGAAAGTAAATGATGTTATTCTTCAAACCGTCACTACCGTCCTATCTTTTATCGTTATTACCTTTGCCATTTACCTCTTTTTTGCAGGCCACTATACACCTGGTGGAGGTTTTATCGGGGGATTAATGACTTCAGCAGCATTAGTTCTGTTATTGTTAGCATTCGACATGAAGACAGTTAAAACAGTTTTTCCAATAGACTTTATGACAGTTGCAGCAATCGGATTATTAATTTGTATACTTAGTGGCGTCGGTTCGCTTTTCTTTAACGTTCCATTTTTAACGCATACTTTTACGTATTACGATTTTCCGATATTAGGGAAAACTGCATTAGCAACACCCGTAATTTTTGATGTTGGAGTATATTTAGTAGTTGTCGGCGTTGCGATGACCATTATTCAAACGATAGGAGAGAGTGAATAATGGAGATATTAATGATATTTGTTGCAGGTATTTTAATTGCAATTGCAACCTATTTAATTCTTTCAAAAAGTATATTAAGAATTATAGTAGGTACAGGATTATTAGCACATGGAGCTCATATGTTTTTACTTACAATGGCAGGTTTAAAGCGAGGGGCTGCACCTTTACTAGGACAAGAGGCCGATTTGTACGCTGACCCCTTACCTCAAGCTCTAATATTAACTGCAATTGTTATTAGTTTTGGAGTTACATCTTTCTTCCTTGTGTTAGCATACAGAGCGTACCAAGAATTGAAGACAGACGATATGGATAAATTAAGGGGAAATGAAAATCATGAATAACCTTGTCATCTTACCTATCCTTATCCCTTTTATCACTGCTTCGATCCTATTATTTATACCTAGGAAAATTCAGTTACAAAAGTGGATAAGTGTAGTTTCATTGTCTCTTGCAACTATTGCCTCTTTTATCCTAGTTCAATCCGTATATGAAAATGGTGTACAAACACTTGAACTTGGTAGTTGGGAGCCACCTTACGGGATAGTACTTGTTGCAGATATGTTTGCAGCATTGCTTGTACTTACTGGATTAATTGTAAGTTTTGCTTGTGTATTATTTGCTTTTCGTGGTGTAGGCGAAGAACGGGAGAAATATTACTATTATGCCTTTTCTCAATTTTTAATAACAGGCGTAATGGGGGCATTTTTAACAGGAGACTTATTTAACCTTTTCGTATTTTTCGAAGTAATGTTAATTTCTTCATATGTACTTATTGTAATCGGTGGCACTCAAATTCAAATGCGCGAATCTTTAAAGTATATTTTAATTAACATTGTTTCTTCGGGTTTATTCGTTATAGCACTAGCTTATTTATATGGAGTTGTTGGTACCTTAAACATTGCTGACGTATCTGCGAAAGTAGCGGAATCAGGTCAAACTGGAATTCTAACTGTAATAGCAGTATTGTTCCTAATTGTTTTCGGCTTAAAGGGTGGTATATTCCCACTTTACTTATGGTTACCTGGTTCTTATCAAGCACCGCCATACGCTATAACAGCATTATTTGCTGCTTTGTTAACGAAGGTAGGAGTGTACGCGATCATACGTACATTTTCGATAATTTTCTATCATGAACCACAAATAACTCATATGATTATCGGCGTTTTAGCTATCATAACCATTTTAATCGGTGCGATTGGCGCTATTGCATATTGGGACGTTAAGAAAATATTAATTTATAACATTGTGACGGCAGTTGGAGTAATCGTTTTCGGTGTTGCTATAGCAACAGAGATCGGTTATGCAGGATCAATCTTCTACTTAGTTCATGATATGGTTATAAAAGGAGCTCTTTTCTTACTAGCAGGAGCACTGTTTGCTATTACAGGTACAGATAAAATCAAAGAAATGGGCGGAGTCATAAAACGTCACCCATTACTTGGTTGGATGTTCTTTACTGCAACTCTTGCTTTAGCTGGTATTCCACCTCTAAGTGGATTCGTTGGAAAGGTCTTACTAACTCAAGCTGGATTAGCTGGAGGTCATTACGTATTTGTTGGTGTTATGCTTTTCTCAAGTCTTTTAGTTCTTTATTCTGTGATGAAAATATTCATGAACTGCTTCTTTAGAGAAGAAGTACTTACAGAAAAAGAAGAGAAAGGATCTACAAAAGGACTTCTTTATCCTTCTGTCATATTGATTGCAGTCTCTGCATTTATCGGTTTAGGGGCTGAAACAATAACACCGTACATCATGCAAGCAGCAGAAACGTTGATGGATCCTTCAATCTATATCCAAGCTGTTTTAAAGGAGTAGTTGCGATGGCTTTTCAAATATTAATAAATTTATTGATTGCATTTATATGGATGTTTTTGAAAAACGAGTGGTCTTTCTCGACTTTCTTTGTCGGTTTTTTCTGGGGCGGTTTTATTATTTGGGCAATGAGAAGGTTCTTGCCTGGCAGATTATACTTCTCAAGAGTATGGGCTGCGACGAAACTATTACTCATCTTCCTAAGAGAGTTAATACTATCTAACATTCAAGTTATTAAAGATATATTAAAACCAAAATTAGACATTAAGCCCGGTATTTTCGCAATGCCAACAGACTTAAAGTCAAATTGGGAAATTACTCTTTTATCTCTTTTAATTAGTTTAACGCCAGGGACATTGGTTATGGATATTTCGGATGATAATAAAATCCTTTATATCCATGCGATGAATATGCCAGACGTTGATAAAATTATTAGTGATATTAAACATAACTTTGAAGAGGCCATTAAGGAGGTGACTAGGTAAAATGCCAGATACACCCTTAGACTCCATGCTGACAATTGGTTTACTCATTTTATCTATCTCCACCCTTGGTCTTGTATATCGGGTTGTAAAAGGCCCCTCTGTACCTGACAGAGTAATGGCTTTAGACTCGATTGGAATTAACTTGATTGCAATCACTGCTATCATTTCTATTATGTTAAGAACGGATGCATTTTTAGAAGTTATTTTATTAATCGGAGTTATTGCTTTTGTTGGTACAGTAGCGTTCTCGAAGTTCATACAGAAAGGAGAGATAATCGACCGTGACAGAAGCAGCTAGTTATATAATTGGTGGAATCGTCATTCTAGGTTCTCTCCTTAGTTTAGTAACAACGATTGGTTTACTTAGACTTCCAGATGTGTATTGTCGGAGTCATGCAGCTTCTAAAAGTGCAACACTAGGAGTATTGTTCGTTTTGATTGCGACTCTATTGTATTTCTGGATTGCAGATAATTACTTTAGTGCACGATTAATACTTGGTATAGTGTTTGTATTTGTCACTGCACCTGTAGCAGGGCATCTTATTACTAGGGCTGCTTACTATACAGATGTTAAGTTAGCTGATAGCTCCATTCAAGATGATTTAAAGGCGAAGAAAGAATTAGCTGAGAAACAAATGAAGATGAAGGCATGAAGCAAAGAACCGCTACTTTTTATAGTAGCGGTTCTTTTTTGAACATTATAGAGATGCCTGTAAAATTGCTTTAACGTCCTCTTTTGCTAAAGGTTTAAAGTTACCTATTGGGCCACGAGCTAGTGCATGCTCTACCATTTCGTCTATATGTTTGTCATCTATTTCATACTCGGCTAATCGGGAAGGAGCTCCTAAGCTGTTCCAAAACTCTCTTAGCTTTTCGATACCTTCTAATGCCACTTCGCGATCGTCTCTTCCTTTTTCGTCTACACCGAATACTCTTATAGCTAATTGCTTAAATTTTGGTACATTCGTATCTATTACATGCTTCATCCAATTCGGAAAAAGAATTGCTAAACCACCAGCATGAGGAATGTCATAAATAGCAGAAACCGCATGTTCTATTCCATGTGACGCCCAGTCTCCTCTATATCCCATTTGTAACATACCGTTAAGTGCAATAGTACCATTATAAAGGATAGTTTCTCTGTGCTCATAGTTGGTTAAGTCTTCTAACAATTTAGGCGCTGTTTCCATCACTGTTTGAAGAACAGATTCACACATACGGTCTTGTAGTGGTGTATTTGTTCCTGTGTTGAAATACTGTTCGAATACGTGTGACATCATATCAACAATACCGTAAACAGTATGGTCTTTTGGAACAGTGAATGTGTTCGTTGGATCTAAAATTGAGAATTGAGGGAACGTCACAGGACTTCCCCAGCCATATTTCTCTTTTGTCTCCCAGTTTGTAATAACAGAACCAGAGTTCATCTCAGAACCTGTAGCTGCTAAAGTTAAAACCGTACCAAAAGGTAACGCTTCTGTAGCAATATGGTTTCGTAATACTATATCCCATACGTCTCCATCATATTTTGCACCAGCTGCAATAGCTTTTGTACAGTCAATAACGCTCCCTCCTCCAACTGCTAATATAAAGTCTATACTGTTTTCTCGACATAGCTTTACTCCTTTTCTAGCAGTTGATACTCTTGGATTTGGCTCTACGCCTGCAAGTTCTGTTACTTGTGCTCCAGCTTTATGTAATTGATCAATGACTTGGTTATAAAGACCACTCTTTTTAATACTCCCTCCACCATAAACAAGTAAAACGTTTTTTCCATAGTTACTTAATTCATCTGGCAAAGTTTCTAATTGACCTTTTCCAAAGATCAGTTTTGTTGGATTATAAAATGTGAAATTTTCCATTTGACTATCCCTCCTATTGTGTCTATTATGTAATATTCCATCATTGGTTGCAAAGAATGAGCTCTTTTTTTAGAAGTATTACTTTAAAAAATGTCACTGATAAACACCGCTGTTGATTTCCATGCAAGGCTTCGCTTTCCGCGGGCGTGTCTAGGTCAAGCGACTAGCTCCTCGAGTTTAAGCCATGGCCAGCTCGACGCATTCGCATCTGTGGGGTCTCCCCGTCTCCCGCTTCTCCCGCAGGACAAGGAAGGCTACGTGAGCGATGCATCGCACGAAGAAAATGAGGTAGCATTTTCGAGGAGTCTTCGCCTTGCACGGAAATCAACAGCTAGTTACTATATTTTCAAAAAATAGTCTGAATACAACCTAAAAATATTGTAAAACCTTTGAGATAAGATTATTTTCAAAAATATTTTTGCATAGCATGAATAATTTTGGCGATGAAACAAACTATATATATGAAGCACTTATATTCTCAAGGAGGGAATGTGAATGAGTACAATTCAAAGAATTGCACTAGTGTTGACGATTATTGGTGCGTTAAACTGGGGATTAATTGGTTTCTTCGGTTTTGACTTAGTAGCAGCAATCTTCGGTGGACAAAATGCATGGTTATCTCGCATCATCTATAGCTTAGTTGGTATCGCGGGATTAATTAACCTTGGTTTACTTTTCAGACCATCTGAAGAGTACGAAAGAGAAGTTGAACCACGTACTACTCGTTAATTTGATTAGATTTATGTAAGTGCCGCTTCTTCAATTGAGGAAGCGGTTATTTTTATTATTTGAAGAAGTGTACAAAGTAGTAAATCTGGATATAAAATAATTTTTCCAGATAAAATTGAACTTTTACGGATTAATTTAATTTTTAAAGATATCCTCTAATTTCTTGATTTATATCATTTTTAAAGGATAACTCATAAAAAGAACATAAAAAAACCCCTACAACATGTAAGGATTTTAAAACTTTATTACTTTTTAATTAAATCTTCACGCTTAGATTGCTCGATCCACTCTTCAAGTTTATCTTTTAAAGTGTTGAAGCCAGCAGCTGAATCGTCAGTTTTGACAGTTGTAGTTGCTTGACGTTTTTTGTTAGGCTTTTTTGGAGCAGCAGCTTGTTGCTTCGGTGCTTCTTCTGTAGCTTTGATTGAAAGACTAATTTTTCCGTTCGCTTCGTCTACAGAAAGAACCTTAACTTTCACTTCATCTCCAATTTTTAAATGCTCATTAACATCTTTAACATATCCGTGTGTAATTTCAGAAATATGAACTAAACCTTGAGTTTCTTCGTCTAATGCTACAAACGCACCATACGCTTGAATTCCCGTTACTTTACCGTCTAAAATGTTACCTACTTGATATTTATCTGACATGAAAACACTCCTAATAATTATATTTTTTTATATACTTTCAACGCAATAAATAATTATACCACAAACTTTACTTTTTAACAAAAAATATTTATTGCGTTACATCTCTTTGTTATGTTTTACAAATGAGAATGTTTTTATTTACCCTGATACGATAGTTTATATTTGAGTCTAATGTTTAAAATTTGTGACAAAAATTGTTTCAAAAAACTAAATCTTTCTTTCTAATTATCGAAAAATGTTCATACTTTTTAAAGTATAGCGGTGATATGATAATAATAAGAAGACATATTAGAGAGGGTGATAGTAATGAGGAAGGTTGGGGATAACATTAAAACGTACCGTGAGCGTGCCAAATTATCTGTAAGAGAACTTGCCAGAAAAATCCGCGTAGGCTCCGCTACTATTGAAAAGTATGAATCTGGGGAACAAACACCTGATCTAGAAACAATCCTAAAGCTTTCTACCGTTCTAGATGTACCTGCTTCTGAGCTTTTAGAGAATACAAGTCAATCTGCTTGTGGTAATGACATAGAACTTCAAGCACTTATTAAAGAGATTGGCATAAATCGTTCGAAGTTGATATTACGTAAAGCAAAAGATTTGTCTGAGGAAGAATTTTTAAACATCATGCAATCCATTTATGAGAAAAAGTATAAAGTTTAGTTTTTTTCTAATAACTTGTTTAAATTAGTAGAGAATTGGGAATACTTATTTTAACAATACTTTTTTAGTATTCCCCCTATTTTTTGACAAAGCCTTTACTGGCTTTGTCTTTTTTTGTTTGGCTTTGTTAAATACCGCTGTTGATTTCCGTGCAAGACTACGCTTTCCGCGGGCGGGCCGGGAGTCTCAGCCTTGCACGGAAATCAACCGCTTATAAGAAATTTTAAAAAACAATAAGTATTAACTCTGACTTTTATTTTATTATAGGAAAATAAAAACACGTTTGAAATGGAGTTATCAGGTTAAACTACCTCTAAATAATAGTTGGAGTGTTTAAAATGGACAAAAATCATTTCACAATGAATGTGTTAGGTGTTGATGTATATTATGAATTACATGATAGTCGCTATAGCTATGAGAAGCCGACAATTGTGCTGATACACGGATTTTTATCCTCTACCTTCAGTTTCCGGCGTCTTTTACCATTGTTGAAGAAGCAATACACGGTCTTAGCAGTCGATCTCCCACCTTTTGGAAAGAGTGGTAAAACAAGTTCCTTTATTTATTCTTACGAAAACATGGCTAAAGTAGTTTTGAATTTAATACAGCAATTAAATTTTCAAAAGGTCGTGCTGGTTGGACATAGTATGGGTGGACAAATAGCGTTAAATATGAGCAAACAGAAACCAGATTTAGTAGATAAAGTTGTATTATTATGCAGCTCTGGTTATTTAAAGAAAATGTCCACGCCAATCATCTATTCTTCAAGAATTCCTTACTTCCACTTATGGTTAAAGTACTGGTTAGGAAGACGTGGACCCGTTCAAAATTTGCTTAATGTTGTGCATGATCACTCGTTAATTGATGATGAGATGATAGATGGCTATTTACAACCTTTTATGAATGACGATATTTTTCGTGCATTAACAAAAATGATAAGAGATCGTGAAGGAGATTTGGCTGCAGAAATTTTAAAGTCAATTGACACACCTAGTTTGCTTATTTGGGGAGAAGAGGATAAAGTTGTACCAATTGAGGTTGGCTATCGTTTATCAAAAGACTTACCAAATTCAAAGCTCATTACATATCAAAATACAGGGCATTTGTTACCTGAGGAGAACCCTGAAGGAGTTCATGAGAATATTTTAGAGTTTATTGAAGCGACTTAGTTTTACAAGCCGTTTTAATTGAATAAAGTAAAAAGGGACAGTAAAGGATGTTGATTCCCTTACCGTCCCTTTTTAAATGGAACAAGCATCATCACTATTTTTGATTTGCAAAAGTTCTATTGCTTTCTTTTTACATTCTTCTATAGGTATCATTTCTTCAAAGGAAAACTCATATATATGTTGAATTTTAACAGAAAGGGCTTTTTCATCATTCAGCTCATGTACAGCTTGGATGACATCTACTCTTTCTGTTTCATAAGCATCTTCACCATATCCTAGTGGGTCCCAGCACATTAATGTATCCATTAACATTAAATTCACGTTTGGCTTCATCGTAACACCTTCTTTCTTACAGAGTGTAGTGAATATTAATACTATACGAAAAACGAGTAATAACCCAGTAATATTAAGGGAAAACAGAAACATATTATAAACAAATAAAAAATAAGAAAAATATAAATTTCGTTTTTCAATAAAGGAACCGTATCTATGGGATTAAATAACATAATTACGATTAACTATTTTTTCATTATACAGTGTTTCAATTCGTTTGTTTAGTATGAATCAATGGACAGGAGGAATAGCGGTGACATTTGAGTTACAAAAGGTAGTGAATCGAAAAAATACGTTAAGTATCAAATGGGATGAAACTAACACTTTCTTTGGTAGAGAAGACGTATTACCGATGTGGGTTGCTGATATGGATTTCCAAGCACCACCAAGTGTGACTGAAGCAATAAAAAAACGTATGGAACATGGGGTTTACGGTTACACCTCTGTCCCGCGCTCTACTTCATCGTCTGTTGTAAATTGGGTAGCTAGAAACCATAACTGGAGTATGAAAGAAGAATGGCTCACTTACATTTCTGGTGTTGTTCCAACATTAAGTTTAGCTGTGCAAACTTTCAGTGAAGTCGGTGATAAAATAATTACTTTTTCTCCTGTTTACTATCCATTTTTTGATATGATTCAACTGAATAATCGAAAGTTAGTAACAAGCTCCTTAGTCTTAAAAGACGGTCGGTATGAATTTGATTTGGAAGATTTTGAATCAAAGTTAGATGATTCAGTGAAGATGTTATTGTTGTGTAATCCCCATAATCCAGGTGGAACGGTTTGGACAAAAGAGGAATTAACACGTCTTGGTGAAATGTGTTTAAAACATAATATTTTAGTTGTTTCTGACGAAATTCATGGTGATCTTGCATTAGATGGATATGTTTATACACCTTTTGCTTCTATCGATCCAAATTTTTCTAACAATTGTATCACTTGTATTGCTCCAACTAAGACGTTTAATATCGCTGGTTTACAAGCGGCTGTGATCGTAATAGAAAATAATGAGTATAGAAAACAGGTTGAACTTTTTCAAAAGAAAAATGGCCATTTTACATTAAACACTTTTGGTATCATTGGAATGGAAGCAGCATATACAGAAGGTGACGAGTGGCTTAAAGAGGTGAAGAAAATAATAGAATCTAATGTTAAGGAAGCCACATCGTTCATTGAAAAAGAAATGGGCGAGAAGTTGAAAGTGTGTCCTCTTGAAAGTACTTATTTATTATGGATTGACTGTAGAGGACTAGGTATAGATGATGCTGAACTGAAAAGCCGACTACTCCATAAAGGCATGCTTGCCTTAGAAATGGGCGAGAAGTTCGGTCCTGAAGGAAAAGGATTTGTCCGAATGAATATCGCTTGCCCACGAGAAACTTTATTAGATGGTCTTAACAGATTAAAAACTGCATGTAAATGAATCAATTTCATAATTACGGTTCGTTTAATGAAAAACGAATGTTTTAGTGATATACAAAATAATAAGTTCGTTTATTAAGGTTTTTAAATACAGAAAACGATGCTTTTAAACGTTTTTCGTTTAGTAGTCATACATTATGAAACGTACTCAAATAATCAAAAAGACTGTAAGAAGATATAAAGAGTCTTCATGCAGTCTTTTTACGAATAGATTATTTTAAATGATCTTGTTTATTTAAATAAACAACCGTCACTTGATCCTCATGTTTTTTAAAGCAGTGCATTCCAGTATCGCAAGTGTAAAACTTAATTGGAGTGTTAACAGGTAATTGTAATAAGCTTTTAATTAAGTTTGAAATAGTACCACCGTGAGAAATGATTGCAATTCGTGCCACAGCCGAACTTTCTGCTAAAATTTTAGAAAGTATAATTTCAGACCTCATTCTAAACTCTAAGTCTGATTCTCCTTTTTCAATCCTTTCATGTGGCTTTCTTCCACCTAGCGGCAGCGGATACTTCGTTGCTGCTACTTCACGTGGTAAACCTGCAAGGATTCCATTATTGTATTCCATTAAATCTGGCTCAAGCTTTAACATGCATTCCACTTTTTTTGCGATAATCTCAGCTGTCTCTGATGCACGTAATAAAGTACTACTCCAAATAATGTCTGGAGGACAAAATTCATTTAAATAATCCGCCACTTTTGCAGCTTGTTGTTTTCCTAACTCAGTTAAGGGAAAATCTGCTCTACCTTCATGGACATTCAGTAGATCCGCTTTAGACTGTCCATGTCGAATTATAAGAATCTCCACGGCTCCCCCCCCTTTTTTATATATTTATTACAGAATTGACGAATTAATGAGAATTATTTCAATAGTATTACAACTATTTCGGATTTGTAAAGAGTATTTTGTACGGATACATGTGAATTATTTAGTTTTACGAAGAATTTTGAAGAATTTATGACAATACTTTTACAAAAAAATTGCCTCAACTAATTTAATTAGCTGAGGCGAAATGGTTACTATTCTTCTGTCTCTTCTACCGGCTCTTCTACTGGTTCACCTTTTTTAGCAACTTCTTTCGTAATAACACCGCATGCGATTCTTGCTCCTGACTCTCCTGTTGGTTGTGTCATTCCATCGTCTGGCTCTTCTGTAATAATGATTGCCGTTCCATCTTTACCAAATACTGAAAACTTACCATCCTTTAATGTTAGTTCTGGAGCCATTAAATCAATGACGAGTGTCCCATCATCCTCCACAATTATGTTTGGTAAGTCTCCAGCGTGTGCACCTTCCGGATGTAATAAACCATGTTCTTTCCCGTCTGGATTAAGATGATTACCAGCTGTTTTGAAGTCTGGAGCATCACATTTCCCCGTTTCATGTATATGTATTCCGTGTTCTCCAGGTGGCAGTCCTTCTAAATTTAATGAGACTTGAACGCCATCTGGCACTTCTTTTAATTTGGCAACACCTAAACTATCTCCATCTGCATTAAAAATTTCTACATCGAGATGCGTAATATTTTCTTCCATACAACCTGTTAGGAAACCGGTAATGATCATAAGAAGTACTAACGCTTTCTTATACACTTTAATATCCTCCATTAAACGAATTTTCCTATAGTTTCTCCATTTCACATGGAAAAATGCGTAAATAAAAACACCCAATTGTAAATGGGTGCTTATTTTGCAAGTTTAATCTTGAATAATGTTCTCTTTGCGTAATTTCTCTTCTAGTTTCTTTGCTTCTTCGGACTCTTTATTAGACACCTTCACGATGAAGAGAAAAGTTAAGATACAAAATATAAAAAAGATACTAAATGAAATTGCTGCTGGAATATATTCGCTTTTATCTTCTGGGAAATATAAGAACAAGTTTATAACAAACATGGATAGCATTTGTCCACGACCTTTCATTGTTAAAGGAAAAGTGAAATTACTTTTCTGAATACGTCGGTCTCATTATAACAAAAATGCTGATACCTAACCAGTTTTGAGTATTAGTAAAGCCTGGTAACATGTCTGTTAACCAGGCTTTACATTAATTTTTAATTGTTATCGTTTCAATCACAACATCTTCCACCGGTTTGTCTCCTGGGCCAACTTCTGTTTCAGCGATTTTGTCAACGATATCCATACCATCAATAACATGACCAAAAACAGTGTGACGGTGATCTAACCATGGAGTTCCACCATTTTCCTTATAAAAATCTACTACTTCTTCAGGGAAACCTAATTCTAAGTATTGGTCATCGTAACCTGATTGGAAATCTTTTGATTGAACAATGAAGAATTGGCTGCCGTTTGTATTTGGACCTGAGTTAGCCATCGATAATGCTCCACGAATATTTAATAGACTAGCATTAAACTCGTCCTCAAATGGTGCATCCCAAATACTTTCCCCACCAGACCCTGTACCTGTTGGATCGCCACCTTGTAACATGAAGTTTTCAATCACTCGGTGGAAAATTAATCCATCATAATAGCCGTTTTCAGCGTGAGTAATAAAGTTTTCTACCGCTTTAGGTGCCATTGTTGGAAAAAGTTTAATTGTTATTACTCCATAGTTTGTATGTATTTCTGCTACTCTTTCACATTCTAATACTTCAGTCGTTAATTGAGGAAATTCAACATTTTCAAAATCCATACCTTCTGTAAATGGCGTTCTTTCTTCTAAACATTCAGATGCTTGTCCATTGTTATTTGTTCCAGCTCCACAACCTGTTACAATAAGAAGGGCTACTACACAAACGATAAACCATAATTTTTTCATCTTAATCACACTCCAGTTTCTTATCTATATTGTAGATAATACCGTAAATGGAGGAAAAATAAAACAATTAGAGAGGTACAAAACGATGACAGAATTAAAAATTGGGGATAAAGTAACAGGGATTTATAAAACAGGTAAATATATTGGGGAAATTACAGATGTAAAACCTATGCATTATTTAGTGAAAGTACTAGCTGTAGAAAAGCATCCACAACAAGGAGACTTACATTCACCAAAAGATGTGGATGTATCATTATTTCACGAACGTAAGGCGCTTGCATTTAGGGAACAAACAAATATCCCTAAAAACATGGTTAAGCTTTATGAAGGAGAAATTCTTGAATACAAGGAATCATTAGTGCTTTCACTAGAAAAAATGGAAGAAAAACTAAAAGAAGAAAATAGTAATTGGGCAAAAAGAAGCCTTGAGAACGTTCAAGTCCTAAAGAAAGACTACAAACTAAACTAATTTCTTTCGACAAAATCCGGGTGGTGCCTGGCACCTGTCATCAAAAGTTAAAGGCCAAAACACTGTTAGAGTGATTTGGCCTTTTATAGTGCGAATTTATTCATGATTTTGGACAAGTCAATTCTATCCCCTATCGTCGTCGGTGTCGGTTTTGCTAAGTAACGTTTATCTTTTTCTACTAATTTAAAAATGTTATACGTCGTTTTTGCATCATCTAACGCACGATGGTGTTTTCCTGTACCTTCTTTTCCGTATTCCTGTACTGCTTTCCATAATCCAGTTTGGTTTTGGTCGCCAAAGAACCTTTTATACTCCATGGACAGATCTGTAAATTTACACGATTCAAATGGAAAAGTAATTCCTTGAAAATCACAGTTTTTCCTTAATACTCTCATATCCATATTCCCCCAAGTGATGACACTCGTGTTACCTGGCTCATGAAAAGTTTGAAGTACTTGAATTAAGTCAGCAAAGCTTATTCCGTTGTTTACATTTTCTTGCGTAATATTTAGAAAGTCTCTGCAGCGTTTCGTTAAGTTTGGAAAGGCTTTCGGTCTAACATATGAAGAATAATCATGTAGAACTTCATCTCCCTGCACAACAACTAATCCAACTTCAATAATTTCTGGAAAAAAGTATTTTGGATAATTTCGGTTTTCAGGCATCGTAAATTCAAAATCAATGAACATATATAAAGGCGAGCTCTTCAATCTATAGTCCCTCCTCTCGTGAAGTTTTCAGAATATTTATTACTTCATTATATCATGGTTAATCAAGGTTTAAGCGCAAAAAATTAAATTTTCCAAATTTTTTTATATCATTGATAGAATAACAATAAATACTTCGTCTTCCGAATTAAATTCTTTGCTTTTTTCTGCCATTTTGTTATTATTTAGTTATACGAAATATTTAATGGCCGAAATAAAAAGAAGGTGAATAAAATTAATAACTCAAAGCGCAATTTGTATATTATGTGGTTTGCCAACTTTTTTGTCGCAGCTAGTGCCACGATGGTCCTCCCTTTCTTATCCTTGTTTATTGATTCACTTGGAGATTTTTCACAAGCTTATATTCAACGTTGGTCTGGCATCATTTTCGGGATTACGTTTTTAACGGCATTTATCGTTTCACCTATTTGGGGAAGAATTGGGGATAAGTACGGATTTAAACCAATTTTACTTATAACTGGTATAGGTATCGCCACTAGTATTCTATTAATGAGTTTTGTCACAACTGTTCATGAGTTATTTTTCTTAAGGCTTTTCATGGGAGTTGTTACAGGGTTCATTCCAACGTCGATTGCCCTTATTTCTGCTCAAACAGATAAAGCAATAGCTGGAAAAACATTAGGGACGTTGCAAACAGGTACTGTGTCAGGAGGCTTACTTGGCCCATTAATTGGGGGCGTAATGGCAGATGCATTTGGATTTACTTATACGTTTTTCATTACAGCTGCTGTTATTTATATCGCAGTATTGTTAGTTGCTTTTGGAATACATGAGAAAAGAAAAAGTATTGCGGAGAGAGCAAAAGAAAAGCAATACACTAGAAAAGAAGTGTTAGGCTACATTTTTAAAAGTCCTTTATTATTAAAGATTATGTTTATTTCTTTGTTTATCCAGGCAGCAAATTTTAGTATTCAGCCACTTCTAGCCTTATATGTTAGTGACCTAACAGGAGCTGCAAATGTTGCATTGCTTGCTGGCTTTGCCTTTTCGGCAACTGGTTTTGGGAATTTGCTTGCATCAAGAAACTGGGGGATCCTTGGTGATAAAATTGGGCATGAGAAAGTAATTGTCCTCCTTATGTTCTTAGGTGCAGCTTTATATATTCCTCAAGCGCTAGTTACCTCGCTTTGGCAACTTGTGTTATTTCGATTCCTTTTTGGAATGGTGGTTGGTGGATTAATTCCGTGTATGACAGCGTTTATACGAACGGCAGCACCACTTTCAATGCAAGGAGAAGTGCTTGGATATAATGTAAGTTTCCGCTTTCTCGGGAATGTTATAGGTCCTGTATTAGGCGGGATGGTCGCAAGTTGGTATGGTATTACATCTGTATTCTATATTACTAGTTTCATATTTTTAGTTTCTGCTTGTTTTTTACTATATAGTATTCGTCACACAGAAACGTCCAAAAGAGCCATTGAAGCATAAGAGTTGGAACTTGTTAACAGTTCTAGCTCTTTTCTTTTTGCTTCCTTTTCTCTATAGTTTAAATATATGTATCCTAGGAGGTTCAAAGACTATCCTAGTTTCGTTCGAACCTAATGGATAGTCTTTTTCAGTGACTCCTTACTTACTTTACCTCTTTTTTAAAATAGCCATCGTACAACGAGACACACAGATTAAATTTTCTTCTTCGTCTACAATCTTTATGTCCCAAACCATGGTTGATTTACCTCGGTGTAAGACAGTTCCGATTGCCGTAACCGTGCCATCTTTCTTGCCGCGAACATGATTTGCATTAATTTCTAAACCAACGCAAATCTCATTTTCTTTATCAATTAAGTTATATGTCCCAATACTCGCAATGGTCTCAGCAAGTGCAACGGATGCTCCGCCATGCAAAACTCCGAACGGTTGATGTGTACGCTTGTCCACTGGCATTGTAGCAACTGCCTTTGTATCAGACAGTTCTACAATCTTCATCCCTAAATGGTCAATTAATGTATTAGATAAGTCCATTCCCTATACCTCGTTTCTATTCCTTTTGCCTTAATAATAGCACTGCTCCAATAAAATAAACAAAGAAAAAAAGAAAAACGGGAAGTAACGCAGACCAGTCTATCACACGTATCACTCCTTTTCTTATATAGTAAAAGTGGAATGTTATGCACATGTGGATTGTTAGTGAAAAGTTCGTAAATGGATGGTATGAAATAAAGACGGATTTATCTTACTAGCTTATGAAGGATTCGATAAAATGGTGAAATTCTTTTATTTGAGTATACTTAGAACCATACATGATGAAACCGACCGACCCATATAGACAAATAAACTTCTAACCAATGAAACAATTAGAAGTTTTTATATCATATTATATTAATAGACATACTCTACATTCACTGTAGCTGTTATCGTGACATCTTGTGGTTGGATAGGGGTTGGGGCCATCTCTTGTACGGAGAACGCCATCGTTTTTGCACCAAAAAATATAGGTTGAGAGGCTTCTTCCACTTTGTATGGAACGGGATGTAGAGGAACTTGTATGGTACTAGCAATAGCACTCGCCTTTTTGTAAGCATCTTGAACTGCTCGTTGTAGCACATTTCGATAAAGGGTATTAAAGTTACTAACATCATACGTAATACTTTCCGCAATATTTGCCCCGTTTTGAAATGCAACATCATAGATCGTACCGACCTGCATAATGTTTCGTACCGTTATTTTAAATAAATGGCGAACTTCGTAAGCAATAAGTTCTCCTCCTTGTTGAAAGTCTTTATAACGTGGAAATACGGTGTAAGATGTGGATTCAATATCAGTTTGATCCATTCCAAGCTCAAGTAACGCTGCAATCATTTGGTTAGCACGCACACGATTTTCCTGTTGGGCTTCTTCTGCATTTTTACTTGATGTCATAACACCAATTGTGACATATGCAATATCAGGCTTAACATCTTTTTCTGCTTTACCTTGAACTACTATTTTTCTTATATTTTTGTTCATAAAAAACACCTCACTTCTTCTAATGTATGAAGAGTGAGGTCGTATTTATACGCTATCTATACTTAGACATTGGCAAAATTTCTTTTTCCTTTAAGTATTTTCTGATGATGGTATATACAACAAGCAATAAAAGAACAATGACCGTTATCTCCACACGATAAGCAATAAGCGTCTCTAAGTTTACCGAAATCGTTGTCCCGAGGAAAAAGAAAGCCGATACCCATATAATAGCTGCAGAATACGCAGCAATGGCAAACTGGTAGAAAGGAAGTTTCATAAACCCAGCTACAAAAGGAACCGCATTGCGCAATCCAGGGAAGAAATAGGAGAAACATAAAGCAAAGGTATGATGGCGATCAATTAAATCTTGCGCTCTTTTAAAGTATCGATTTAATCGTTTAATATTAGATAATTTATTGTATAAGCCTTTCCCGGCAAATCTACCTAACAAATAACTCGTTGTAACACTCAAAATGACACCAATATACGTTATAATTAGGGCAGGGATTAGCACTAAAATTTTTTGTTGTGCGAGGACACCGATGGAAGTTACTAGCAGTTCATTTGGTACAGGTATTCCAAACATGCCTAACCATAACCATAATAATAGACCAATATAACCAAACTGCTGAACAATTTCTATAATGACATCTAGTTCCAATTCTCATCCCTCCTCCCTGACTTACTTACTTATTCCCTCATTGATAAGTTTAGTAAACAGCCGAATTTTAGTATCTATTCTTTTTTATATTCTAATCTATTCTAAAATGTTCTTTTATTTGTTTACACGCTACACTTGACTATATGCACTCTCACTTTTTTGATTGGAGGACCAACTTTGAAAAATAAAACCGTCGTTATTACAGGTGCTTCAGGTGGATTTGGGCTACTTTTTGTTCAACGATTTTTAAAAGATGGTTGGAATGTCATTGCAACTGTTCGGAATGAGCATAAAGAACAGGATCTTCTTAAAACTGTTACAGAAAGGTTTCCAAACTTAATGATTACTCATCTAGACGTTTCAAAGGACGATTCCGTCAAACAGTTTCAACTTTTTATGAATAATTATCATCGTGTTGATTTATTAATTAATAATGCTGGATTTGCGGTTGGTGGTTTTACGGAAGACGTGTCTATTGAAGAATATAAAATGCAATTCGAAGTAAACTTTCTTGGTGTAATCCGAGTGACTAATGTCCTATTACCTATTATGAGGAAGCAAAAGACAGGAAAAATTGTAAATATTAGTTCCATAAGTGGTGTCTTAGGATTGCCTTCGATTTCTGCATATGCTGCAAGCAAGCACGCTCTAGAAGGGTATAGCGAAAGTCTTCGGTTAGAAGTAAAACCATTCGGTATAGATGTTGCACTTATTGAGCCTGGCTCTTATTCTACTAATATATGGACAACTGGTACATACTTCGCAAAAAAATATGAGAAAGAAAATTTATCTGTATATTCATCTATGTTAACACGAATACAAGCCCAATTGCAAAAAAATAACAGTAAACTTAGCCCACCAAATGAAGTCGCAGATGTAGTGTTAAAGATTAGTAGAATGAAAAGATTAACGAGACTAAGGTACCCGGTAGGAAGCAGTGCAAAATGGACTATATTCTTCAAAAAAATTCTCCCTTGGTTTATATGGGAACGAATTATTTTACATACCTTATATAAGAAGTAATGTGTAACTATTTGCTTGTTTTGAGTATTTCGATATCTAGCTGTTGATTTCCGTGCAAGTCGGAGACTCCTGCGGGAGAAGCGAGTAGCGGGAGACCCCACAGGCGAAGCCGAGGAGGCTCCCGGCTCGCCCGCGGAAAGCGAAGACTTGCGCGGAAATCTACAGCGGAATTCAAAAGAATTCAACTACATAGGAGGAAAAAATAATGAACTAACGTTTCGTGTATGTCATGATTATTTTGTTAAGTGAGTAGTTTTATAATAAACTACTACTAGCTGAAAAACGAATGATTACAAGTAGTAGTTAGGACTGGGGATTTCAATACTAACTACTCGCAACTATAAGGAAATAAGTATTCGTTTACCAATAAACGAATCGTATTTATTATTTTAACTAAAGTATATTAGCCATCATTCCAAGAAAAATATCTGTGAACATCGTCAACAATCAAAAAATTAATAGTAAAGACAAATAATACAGGATGACAACTTTCCCTCCTCCTGCCTCTCACATAGGCTATGAAAGAAATGTTTTCGGAAGGAGTGGAAAATGATGTACCACCATTCAATACCAAGTTATTCTCCTATGCAATACCCAGCTAACCCATTTGTTCAGCCGCACGTACACCAAGCTTCTACTACCAATTATCGAACACACCCTAATCAACAAAACTATTGGCAAAATTATTATCAATATTATAATCCTTTTGCACAGCGCCCATATCCAGAAGTGGATCCGACCATGTTTACCGAATCCGCACATGAAATGCAAGAGTTAATGAGAGAGGCTAGTCTTGTTTTAGACCGCTTAGCTGAATCTAAAGATTTTGCAATATCTGTCATGAGTGCGGCACAAGAATCTGACACCAAAAAAGTAGATGAACTGTTAAAAACAACTGGCATACACTCTAGTGTAGATGTAACATACAACCCCGACGGAATTAATTTAAAACTTACAGGTGATAAAAATTGTTGTAACTTAACCATCGCGTTAAGGTGGAGAGGCTAAGTTTAATATCGTTAACTATTCAGCGACCAAAATTTGGTCGTTTTTTATTTTTCCTAAAGTTAAACTTTTTCCTCACTTGATTCGTTATAATTATTGTAAAAAATGAAGTCAGGAAGTATGGAAAATGATTGAAGTGAAAAGTTTAACAAAAATATATAATTCATTTAATGCCCTAGATGATGTAAGCTTCACTTTTTCAAAAGGGGTTCTTGGACTACTTGGCCCAAACGGCGCTGGAAAAACAACTTTTATGAGAATACTAGCAACACTTCTCGCTCCCTCAAGTGGGGATATTTTCGTAAATGGAAAACCATTAACAAAGGAAGCAAACCATATCCGCTCTAGCGTTGGTTACTTACCACAACACTTTCACGTTTATCCACAAGTAACTGCTTATGAGTTTTTAAACTATATAGCAGTTATGAAAGGAGTTAAAAACAAAAAAGTTCGGCGAGAGCATATCATGCATGTATTGGAAGAAGTAAATTTACTTCCTAAAGCAAATGAAAAAGTAAAAACGTACTCTCATGGTATGAAGCAAAGGATAGGAATTGCTCAAGCATTAATTGGCGATCCTACTCTTCTTATATTTGATGAACCAACAGTTGGATTAGATCCAGAAGAACGGTTACGCTTTCGAAACTTAATTTCTAAAGTTAGCGATGAGAAATGTGTCCTACTCTCTACTCATGTTGTATCTGACATTGAAAGTAGCTGTCATGACTTAGTTGTTTTGAATAAAGGGAAAAAAGTGTTTGGTGGTACAGTGGCTGATTTAAAAGAGAAAGCGCGGTGTAAGGTTTGGGAGGTTCCTGTTAAGTCAACTAGCGATTCATTAGGATACACGGTTCTTCAAATGAAAGAAGAGAACGGCCAATTGTTTGTATATCTTCTAGCAGATGAAAAGCCCTACCAATATGCAAAAGCTATTGAACCTACTTTAGAAGACGGATACATGGATTTATTGGAGGAACTAAAATGAGAAAGTATTGGCAACAGTTTCAATTAGAGAATAAATTCCTTTATAAAAATTGGTTCTTTCTCATTACCCCTATCCTTTATCTCTTCATTACAGTTATTTGGATGGCAAATAGAAACTATTACCCTAATCATGACTTTTTAAGAAGTTCGTACGAGTTTTTATCTTTAGGTCATACCATTACATTGGGTATTGTATTCCTAGCAAGTGTTTTATCCATTAGAAGGGATAGCCAGACAGAACTATTAGAATGGATGAACACACTTCCACATTCTTATTTGTCTAAGCTTTTAGCGAAGTTTTCGTCCATATTTTTGTATACAAATATTTTTTCTGTGGTCTTTTTAATTCCGTATTTTCTATTGGGGAAGTCGTATACTGACTTTTCTATTTTACAAAAAGAAGCTGTTTCCATTCTTTTACAAAGTCAAATAGCATATAGCGTTACCATTGTTCTCGGAATGACTTTAGCGGCTTTTATTACACATAGAATTGTTTATATTATCGTGTTTTGCGCTTGGATGTTTGGAACATTTTTCATGGAAGGTTTCATTATGGAAAGGGACAACTTATTTATTTTTAAAGTGTTTCATTTAAATAAGTTTTTCTTGTCGAACACTTATCAATATGGTTGGTCCATTAATCTTCAGCAAACGGAAAAAATGTATGCACAAATTTTTGTCATTGGATTTACTATCCTTTTATTCTTCATTACTCTATTAAAATTAATGTCAAAAAGGCTTATGAATAAAAAGAGCGCAAAGCTAGTGAGTATAAGTTTAGTAGCTATAGTAGCTTGTAGTACTTTTATACCTTACTCCATGTTTTGGAAGGATCGACTTCAAAATCATCATTACTTAGTAAACGGAGTAAAAGAACAGTCTGATAACGAATCCGTTCTATTTCCTAGTGAAACCTATAAGATTGACATGAAACGTAAGCAAGATACTATTTTGTTAGAGTCGAAAGTTACCCTACAAAAGACGAACCAACAGCCCTTTACCTTTACACTCTATCCAAACTTTGAAATTGAAGATGTGATATGGAACGGAAAAAGTGTCCATTTCGATCGGGATTTTCAATTCATAACGTTTGAAGAAGAAGAGTTAGAGGAAAATAATTTAGTCGTGAAATATTCTGGTGAATTAAATGAATGGACTACTATAGGAGGTCGCGAAAGACTTCTTGCTTTTATTGAAGGCTCCGACATGTTTTTACCTTCTAATATTGCATGGTATCCAATTATTGGACAATATAAAATATTTCAATTGGACTATTATACAGCGCAAGAAAACCTTTCTCTTTCCAATCTATCTAATAGTAATACCTTTTATCCGTCAGACTTTCATGTTTCCTTAACTGGCTTTGCTCATGAGGTTTTTGGTACATATGAGGAAAAAGAGATAACTGAAGATAATACTATGGTTTTTAAAAGCAATAATAGAACTGGCTTAACATTATTTTCAATGGATGGTTTAACAGAAACATCACTCTCTTCTGTTCCTATATCTATCGTGACGAAAGTAGAGCAAATGAAGAAGCTTATTGATAATTCGTTACAATTAAACGGAATGTATGATTATCTTTCGGACTGGTTACCAATACAATCTAGTATGCCAACGTTAATTAGTCTCCCAGGCCTTCAATTGACTGGATCGGATCCATTTTACGCAAACACTCGTGATAGCTCCTTGTTTTACGATATGCAAATGGAGTTAGGTTATTATAATAATGATGAGTGGATGGACCAAACAGCTGACTATTATATTACGGAAATAATAAATATATTTTTGTTCCCTGAAAACCCTCGGAAACTGTATGGAGATTATGTCGAATATCGCCAAGACTCTGTTACCGTCGGAATTGCACATGGATATATATTGTTGACATTAGTCGACTTTTTCGGCAAGGACTGGGACTATTTTGACAATTATTACACTAGGTCTCATTATATGTTAAATGAATTGGGAAATATAACATGGTTTAGTAATAATAGTAGTTTAAGTAACGAGGAACGGATTAAAGAAATTTTAAAATCACAAAATTTATTTCATGATTATAACTCAAAAGTATTGTTTGAAATTGCTCTAGCACTAGAAACAGGAAAGAAGGAGCAAGTGAAAGAAGTTCTCGCTTTCTTTTATGATGAAATATTAGACACTCCATACATTACCTATTCAGAATGGAAACAGAAATGGGATGAGGTAGAAAACAATTTAGATTGAAGGTTACAAACAGGAGTGAGAGGGGGATTAGTATTGGTACAAGATGAACAATTGTTAGAGCTAATGGCGAAGGGCGACCAAACAGCTTTTGAAGTGTTTGTCCATCGCTATCATGCGCCAATCTATCAATATATAGAACGACTTGTGAAAGATTCAAAAAAAGCAGAAGATCTTGTGCAAGATACGTTCATACGTTTAATAAAGCAATTACAACAAAAACATATACCAACACATCCAAAAGCATGGCTATATCGTGTGGCGACTAATATTTGTAAAGACTATTGGAAAAGTGCACAATACCGTTCGGAGTCTCCGCCAGCCGATGATCTTCCTATTAAGAAAGATGAAAAGCCATCCGTAATAGAAATTTATGAACATCAAGAAACTAGAAAAGAGATTCTACATGCATTGAATCATTTGCCCCAAACGCAACAGCAAATTGTTATGTTGCGCTTTTTTCAAGATTTAAAGTTAAAAGAAATAGCTGAAATAACGGATTTACCACTTGGAACAGTAAAGTCTAATTTATTTCACGCATTAAAAAAGCTTAAGCATTTTATGGAAGATGAAACGAAGGAGGCGGCTAAAAGTGAACAACTTCAAGAACAACGACGAAGAAATGTACAGGTTAGAAGATGAGTTGAAAGAAACACTAGCCCAATATGTTGTTAAAACACCTTCCAATGAGGATACAAACAAACTTTTATCCAGCTTACAAATGGAGTTCTCAAAGCTTCAGCAACAAGAAGAAGTTCCAGCAGAAGCTTTCAAATTACAAAAACCAACCTTACTTTCACAGATGAAAAATCAATTGTCCTTTTATCAATGGCATTTTTGGATTGTTAGTTTAGGGATATTTACTATGTTAACGCTATATACAGCTAGTGCAACACCAAGAAATCCAGAAACATTCTTTTTATTTGTCATACCTCTTTCCATCATAATAGGAATTTTTTATACGTTTCAATCATGGAATAAAGAAATTCGGTTAGTCGAAAGTATTACACCTTTTCCACCAGCATTGTTATTAATGACTAGAATGTTAATCATCCTTTTTATGAACTTACTGTTTGGTGTCGTTAGTTCTGTTATTGTAGGTGCTTCTGTTTCGATTTATATGTTACCGTTTCTCTTATATTGGATTGCTCCGGCTATTTTAACTTTTGGAGCATTTGCGTATGTTACGATGAAAAAAGGAGTATTGTTCGGACTAGGTGCAGCCGGCGTTACGTGGCTTGCTATTTTTATAGCAGACGTCTTTTTGCAAGAAAATTATTTGTGGCGTGAAGAATCTACCATTACAATGAATCATATGGCTATTTATCAACTAATACTGTTGTTTATCGGTATTGTATTGTCCATTCGTGCTCTAAGAAAGAGCTTATTTGCAACAGACTTCCAAGTATAGAAGGTAATAATTATGATAGTAATAGACAACTTACAATGGGAGTATAAAGATTTTAAGGTAACCATCGATTCCCTAACATTGCCTCTTGGTATTAGTTTGTTAGCTGGGAGTAATGGAGCTGGTAAATCTACTTTCCTACACTTATTAGCGACTGCAAAACTAACAGATTCCGGCGCAATCTATTATGATGATAGATGTATTAGTGAGCAGTTGTTAGAAATTCGTAGCCAAATAGGATTTGTACCAACGGGTATTGAATTGTATCAAGACTTTACCCCGATAAAATTATTAAATTATTTTGCACAACTAAAAGGATTACCAAACTCTTTTGCAAAAATGCAAATTTCGAAGTTATTAAAAGTTTTTCGATTAGAAGATGTTTCAAAGAAAAAGATAAAGAAGCTCTCACAAGGCATGCAGCAAAGGCTAGCACTTGCACAATCTTTGCTTGGTAAGCCAAAATATATCTTATTAGATGAACCGTTAAACTTTTTAGACATTCATGAACGGAAAGCTTTTTTGCAATACTTAGTGGAAATATCCATGCAGTCAGTAGTGGTGGTAGCAACCCATGAATTAAACGAATGGGAGCATATAAGTCGAAATGTGCTATGGCTAGCAGATGGAAAAGTTCAATTTTTCGGAAGTAAATTGAATTGGAAGACCGATTTAGATCAAAGTGTATGGTGTGGCGTGGTCCCTAGTAAATACACAGATGACTTTTTTAAAAACCATAACGTTATTTACGCTAGCAGACGTGAAGATGGCGTTTTTGTAAAATGTATAAGCAATAACCCGATAGATGGATTTACTAAATTAGACACAACAATGGAAGATGCATTCTTTATTAGAAAAGCCTCGTTAGAGAATGTTTGATAAGAAATGAGTTATTTGAAAAAGTATAAAGTGCCGGTTGTGTGGCCGACTCCTGCGGGAGAGGGCAGGCTGGTGAGACCCCGCAGAGCTTTTAGGCTCGAGGCGGCTCACCGCCTCTACGAAAAGTGAGAGCGGCTCGTTCAGCTCCGACATGTATTAGCCAAGGTCATCTTGAGGGCGTTTTTTGTCCTCGAGATGACCTTGGCTTATACTCGAGGGGCTAGCCGCTTGACCTAGACACCCCGCGGAAAGCGGCCACACAACCGGCACGGCTTTTATATACACTATAAATACTGAAAGAAAAAAACAGTGTAATATTCTTTTCACATATTCCCAATATCATTGTAATGTATTATTATTGTATAATTACATTGGGATACTATTTTCACTAACCCAAAACAACATTATTCTTGCAAATATAAATAATTATTTTTCTTGCCCATAAGGAGTATATTAAATGATATCGTACTTTAGAAAATATGATTGGTTACTAATAGCGGCTATCTTTTCCCTATGTTTATATGGGTTAGTAATGGTATACAGTGCAGGTATGCTGTTTGGATTGCAAACTTACAAAAGTGCTTCTTACTTTTTTGATAAACAACTTAACTGGTTTCTTATAGCCATTCCTTTCTTTTTATTGGCTATGACATTCAACTATAAAGTTTATGAGAAGCTAATTAAACCGGCAGTTATTTTTATTATCATACTCCTTATCTTAGTCCTACTTTTTGGTACAAACATAAATGGGTCTACTAGATGGTTAAAAATCCCTATCGTTAACTTTACTTTCCAGCCTTCCGAAATGGCAAAATTAGTTATGGTAATGTACTTTGCTAGTGTATATGCAAAAAAGCAACCTTATATTCAAGATTTTTTAAAGGGTGTGACACCACCTCTTTTAATGTTAAGTTTTGTTTTTCTATTAATATATAGGCAACCAGATTTAGGAACTGCCACTTCCATATTACTAGCATGTGGAGCTATTTTAATTTGTTCTGGAGCAAAAGTATGGCATATGTTAGGTTTATTAAGTGCAGCAAGTGCACTGATTTGGACACTTGCTAATAGTGCTTCTTACCGAATAAAACGTCTTACTGCATTTAGGGACCCGTTTGCCGATGCACAAGATACCGGATATCAATTAGTCAATAGTTATATTGCCATTGGCGAAGGCGGCTTATGGGGACGTGGTCTCGGACAAGGTGTGCACAAATTAGGTTATTTACCTGAAGCACATACTGATTTTATTCTTGCTGTCATATCCGAAGAGCTAGGGATAGTAGGAATTTTAATATTGTTCGTCTTATACTCTATCATTCTAGTAAGAGGGGTCCGCGTTGGTATTAATATTAGTGACCCATTCGGAAAACTACTAGCATTTGGTATTACATTTCAAATTTGTATGCAAGTTATTTTTAACGCAGGTGCCGTTAGTGGTTTACTTCCTATTACCGGGATTACCTTGCCATTTATTAGTTATGGTGGTACGTCCCTACTAATTACTGTCGTATCCACTGGTATTCTCGTTCACTTATCGAAACATGCAAACAAAGCAATTGAAGCACGAGAGGAGACACAAACATCATGGGTACAGAAAATAACAAGCTAGAGCATAGTCGTATCGATTATACGCTGTTATTTTTACTCTTTCTATTATTTATTATAAGTTTAGTAGCAGTATATAGTGCTTCAGGACAATATTATCAGAGTGATCCATTTTACTTTTTAAAAAGACAAATTGTATGGTATGTCATTGGGGCATTTGTCATGTTTGTCGTTATGCTATTTGATTATGAGTTACTAGAGAACGTCGCTCTACCACTCTATTCGGTTGGATTGGCGTTATTAGTAGCTGTACATTTTTTTGGTGTCGTTCGTAACGGTTCTCAACGTTGGATAAACTTAGGTGGATTCTTATTACAACCTTCAGAGTTTGTGAAAATATTTTTAATAATGGTACTTGCTGCTGTTATATATAAATGGGAAAAAAATAAAGATGAGCTAGAAGAAAAAACACCGTTAATAGTAGTAATAAAAATCATCGCCTTTTCATTGCCTGCTTTCTTCTTAATCTTGAAGCAACCTGATTTAGGTACAGCACTTGTTATTGCCGCAATTATGGTAACGATGGTATTTATAAGCGGTACATCCTGGAAAGTTTTATTGGCATTTGCAGGAAGTATTATTGCTGGGATAGCGACGTTAGTTTATCTTCATAACCACCATTTTGAGATATTTACGAAGATTATTGCAAAACACCAATTAGCACGTATATATGGTTGGTTAAATCGTCAAGAGTATGCATCTTCTTTTGGTTTTCAGTTAACAGAAGCATTAAAAGGTATTGGGTCTGGTCAAGTATCAGGTCGCGGGTTACTAGATGGAGTTCAATCCCAAAGTGGTCGAATTCCTGAAGTGCACACAGATTTTATTTTCGCTATAATTGGAGAAGAGTTTGGCTTTATTGGAGCAACAGTTGTTATTTCGATTTACTTTATCATGATTTACAGAATGATTATTATTGCTATTGCATGTGACAATCCGTTTGGTACGTATTTAGTTACTGGAGTTATCGGGTTATTGGCTTTCCAAATTTTCCAGAACATCGGAATGACGATAGGATTAATGCCAATTACAGGTTTAGCTTTACCATTTATAACTTACGGTGGTAGTGCGCTCCTTACGAATATGATAGCAATGGGAATAGTCATGAACGTAAAGTATAGAACGAAGCAGTTTATGTTTAATTAATGTAAGTGGGCAGTTTAGATACTGTCCACTTTTTTATGCAAGCACTTAAAAAGAGCACGGAACAGAACTGTTCACGTGCTCTTTTTTACATTTCGCTAACCCATTGTACGAGTTTTAGCGCTAAATGATTTGCTTCTTCCTCGTTTAGTTTAGATTGGTAAACCTCTGTTAGCCTGTTCGTTAATGTTGTTTTTTCTTCTTCATAGGGGATGATTGTTGACCATTGAAGAGATGGAATTGCTACTAATGTTTGCTCTTCTTTTTTATTTTCATGAATATATACCGTATATGTACCGGATTGCATGTTGGCTTTTCTGATTTTCATTCTATTGTTGCCTCCTTGTAACTTCTACGATAATTATTTTATATGGAATACATGGAATGTTCAATATAGTAGGGAATAATAAAAAAAGATGGTGGGAAAAACCCAGTGAAGTTCAACTGCAACAAATTTTTAAAGGCCGATGAACTTCATTGGCCTTATGAAGTTCAACTACAACAAATTTTTAATGCCAGATGAACTGCATCAGCCTTATGAAGTTCAACTACAACAAAGTCTTAATGCCAGATGAACTTCATCGGCCTGATGAAGTTCAACTACAACAAATTTTTAATGCCAGATGACCTTCATCAGCCTTATGAAGTTCAACTACAACAAATTCTTAATGCCAGATGAACTTCATCGGCCTTATGAAGTTCATCTACAACAAATTTTTAATGCCAAATAAACTTCATCGGCCTTATGAAGTTCAACTACCACAAATTTTTAATGCCAAATGAACTTCATAGACTATATGAAGTTCATTTGGCATTAATTTTTAGGACAAGATGAACTCCACAGTCTTGTTGTCCCGAACTCTTTCTCTTTTTTGCTTATAAAACTAAAGCCGCGATACAGCCAAACACAATTAAAGGTATATTGTAGTGTAGGAAGGTTGGAACACACGTGTCCCAGATGTGATTGTGCTGTCCATCGGCATTAAGACCGGATGTAGGTCCTAGAGTGCTATCAGAAGAAGGAGATCCTGCATCTCCAAGCGCAGCAGCTGCTCCTACAATAGCTAATGTAGCCATCGGACTAAACCCAAGTTGAATACATAATGGAACAAAGATTGCTGCGATAATTGGAATGGTAGAGAATGATGAACCTATGCCCATCGTAATAAGTAAGCCGACAAGTAACATTGCGAGTGCCCCTACCAATTGATTACCGCCAATCCAATTGGCTGATGTAGTAACTAAGCTCTCAATGTGACCTGTTTCTCTTAATACTTGAGCAAATCCAGATGCAGCAATCATAACAAAGCCGATAAACGCCATCATACGCATTCCATTAGAAAGAATAACATCTGTTTCACTATATTTCATCGTACGGCTTAAATAGAGTACTAGAATACCAGCCAGTGAGCCATAGATCATCCCTTGAACACCAACAACCTCTGTTAATAGTACTTGTACTGTAAGAGAAGTAATAACAGCTATGATAGCAAATGTGATGCTATTTCTTGAATATTGCACATCTTCTTTGCCTGCTACTTCTTTTTGTTCATATTTTCTAGAATTTTTATAGCTGAAGAAAATAGCAATTAATAAACCTACTAACATTCCACTAACTGGTAGTAACATCGCTACTGGGATATCACTTAGTGCAACTTGTAAACCACTCTCCTCAACGTTTGTTTGAAGAATATCGTGAAAAATTGCTCCAAACCCTACTGGTAACAATATGTAAGGTGCTGTTAGTCCAAATGTTATTACGGTTGCTGTCAGACGACGATCTATTTCAAGTTCATTTAGTACTTTTAATAATGGTGGGATTAAAATTGGGATAAAAGCAATGTGAACAGGTATGACGTTTTGAGACATAATAGAGATTGCTAGAATAACGATAAGTAATAGAACTTTAGAAAATGTTTTCTTTTTTGTTTCACCATTTTTTCCAACTAATTTTACTGCAAGATTAACGAGTGCGTCTGGTAGTCCAGTTTTAGATAAGGCGACAGCAAATGCTCCAAGTAGAGCATAGCTTAATGCAACTGTTGCATTTCCGCCTAAGCCAGATGTGAATGTATCTATCGTAGTTGCTAGTCCTAAACCACCGACTACCCCTCCAATTAATGCTCCCGTAACAAGGGCGATAACTACATTTATGCGAAGCAAGCTTAATGCTAGCATGATAAGTACTGCAATGATGACTGCGTTCATGGGTAACTTCCTTTCTTTTATGATCACTTTTTCACTTTAGCTAATTAGAGTGTTAGAGAAATAAAAACTATGTTTATTAATCTATCACATGACGGAAAGGTCGTCAAACGTTTTTTCTTTGCTCTATATAAAAAAAACCAACCAAATGAAATTGCATTTGGTTGGTTCTAGCGATAAATTTATTCTGTTTTTCCAAAACGTTCTACTAGCGTTACTAACGTACGTACCATTGCGCCTGTTCCGCCTGCTGGTCCTAAGTCGTATGCTGATTTTGTTGTTGCTGTTCCAGCAATATCAAGGTGTACCCACGGAGTATCTTCGGCAAACTCACCAATAAATGCAGCAGCAAGTAATGCATGACCGTCACGTCCAGGAGAATTGTTAAGATCCGCTACTTTGCTGTTTCGAACTCGCTGAATTTCTGTTTCAAATAATGGTAATCTCCAAATTTGCTCGCCTGCTTCGTGAGAAGCTTCTAGCACTTCTTCACAGAAACTTTCGTTGTTTGTCATCGCACCTGTCGTATGGTTTCCTAGTGCAACAATTACTCCACCTGTTAGAGTCGCTACATCCACTAAGTAGTTAGCTCCATGCTGTTTTGCATATGTGATTGCATCTGCCAAAACTAAACGGCCTTCTGCATCTGTATTTAACACTTCAATTGTTTTTCCGCTCATAGATGTGATTACGTCGTCCGGCTTAAATGCATGACCGCTTACCATATTATCTGTTGCAGCAATGACAGCTAATACGTTTTGCTCTGGCTTAACTTCACCAATTACTTCCATCGCTCCTAAAACTGTCGCAGCTCCACCCATATCAGCTTTCATACCAACGATTCCGTCTTTTGGCTTTAAGGAATATCCACCAGTATCAAAAGTAATACCTTTTCCAACTAGACCTAAAACATCAGTCCATTCCTCTTTCCCTTGATACTTCATAACGATCATTTTTGGTGGTTCCGTCGAGCCTTGGTTTACCGCAAGAAGAGCGCCCATTCCTAGCTTTTCCATCTCTTCTTTATCTAAAATTTCGATTTCGAAATCATATTTGCCTGCTAATTCGGCAGCATAGTTTGCTAAGTCTGTTGCAGTTAACATATTTCCTGGCTTATTAACAAGTGTTCTTGCAGAGTTCGTACCTAATCCAAAGTAATACCCTACTTGTGCACTTGCTTGAACTTCATCAGCATCTACACTACTTACAAGTGTTACATTTTCAATATGCTTTACAGGTTCATTCGATTGCTTTTTATATCCATGATAGTGGTAAGTTGCTAAAGGCAATGCTTCCCCTAAAGCATGAGCAACATCAAGTGCATCTATATTTTCTGAAGTGAAAGAATCAATTGCTACTGTCAATTCTGTTAACTTGTTACGTTGGATTTCTTTACTTACTTTTCCAAGAATCTCGCGAACAGAAACAAATTGTAAGTCTTCTTCTTTTCCAAGTCCAACGATGAAAAGTCTTTTAAAAGCTGTTTTACCAAACGTATGTATTTTCGTAATCTGTTTCTTTTTAGAAGTAAGGTCTCCTTCTTTTAGTAACTCTGCTAGATGACCATCTAATGCTTCGTTTAATTCACCTAGTAAGCCGTCAAGTTGTTTGTTTTTACTTGTTAAACCAATTACTAATGCTTGTTGTTGTTCTGAAAAGTCCGTATGATCTTGTACTTTGAACATCCTAATTCCACCTCTCAAGTTTCTTTTTCCATTATAACGAAAAATACTAAATATTTCGAGTTTCTAATCGATTCCGTTTCATAATGTATTACTACTATCTGAAAAACGAATGACAAAATATTATTAAGGTAGAATTACAAAACTAAATATGAACATCAAAAAACAATTGAAATATACAAAAATTCGTTTTTCCATAAAGAAATATATTCAAAATATTAACTCAATCGTCTAAATATAATATGAAATTGGGTAGCGTTGGCAAACTATCAACTTGTTCATAAGGTACTCGTTCTATTTTGTCTGGTATGGTAGCTATGCATTCATCAATAAATTGGTTTACTTTTTCTAAATCAACTCCCCAATACTTAGGGCGATATTTTTGAATGTATAGGTGCCCTGCTTTCATCATTAATCTAGCACCTTTTACATTTCCATACTCGTAATGGTAAATAGCTACTGTCATTTGTAATAGGCCTTTTAGAAATAAGTTATCTTTTTCCGTCATCCAAATCTCTTCCAACAAATCATGACACGTATAATAATCCCCCTCATTAAACTTCACAAAGAACTCGTAGTACTCTTTTGGATAATAGTTCATTTTTCACACCCTTTTTACAATGTTTTTTTAAAATTAACTAATTTTATCTTAACAAAGGAGGAGAAATCATTCATAATAATTAGAAAAGCTGAGGGTACATGCTTAAATTAATTATTATTAATAAGTTCTACTTCTAATATATAAGGGAATAGTACATTAAGAGGAAAATCTTTTATGTCATACTGTTATTATACTTATCTTTTAGGATAATCAGCAAAGAAAGGGCGATTTCATCGTGGAATTATTTACAAATTTTCCTTTATGGGCAGCACTAGCTGCAATTGGTTTTGCACAGTTTGTGAAAGTACCGATTCAATTTATTGCAATTAGAAAGTTAGATTGGTCTTTAATTACTAGTACAGGTGGAATGCCAAGTTCTCACTCTGCTGCTGTTACCGCATTGGCAACTGGTGTAGCGTTTGAAACAGGGCTAGGCTCACCAATTTTCTCTGTCGCAGCCGTTTTTGCGATTATTGTTATGTTTGATGCAAGTGGAGTTCGTCGCCATGCAGGGGAGCAAGCAACCGTATTAAATAAGCTAGTAGCCGATTTTAATCGTTTAGCAGAAGATGCAAAAATGTGGCCAAAAATGAATGAGGAAGAAAAACAAAAAGAGTTAAAAGAATTATTAGGTCATAAGCCAATCGAAGTTTTCTTTGGAGCTATAACAGGAATTTTACTTACATTACTTTTGCATTTTATTTTTCATGTCCTTTAAAATAAATACGAAAAGAAAAACGGTGAAAGGAATGCGATTTTCCTATCACCGTTTTTCTTATGAATCTTTCTTTTCTATATATTGCTGACGGAATACTTGCATCGTTTCATCTTCGTTCAATAATTCTAACTCTTCTTTTGTAAACTTACCTGTACCGCGTTTTACAATATAAACATCCGTCGTTTTCTTGCCCCATTGTTGGAAGACGTCTTGTACCGTTTCATAGTAAAGATCAATCTTATTTCCTTTTATGGCTCCACCAATGTCAGCTACTACACCATAGCCATAGCCAGGGATAAAAAGTATTGTACCGATCGGAAACACTCTTATATCTGCTGCAATAGTAGAATACAAGTCACGAGTCACTTGTACACCTGAATATGTAATTCCATATTGAGGATGACCAGGGCGTTTACCCGTTGATTCAAAGCCAGCGGTATAGCCAGTTGCTAGCACGTTCATTTTCTCATATTGGCTCCAATCTAATTCCTCTAACGTTAATGGAGCTTCAATTTGTTCTTCTGAACTAATCGCTGTTTCTACAGCACTAAAGAAATTTAGTTTCTTAAAACCTAATCCTACTTTACGAAAGAAACCTTCTGATTCACTAGATGTATTTGTCGCTAATCTTTGTTGTTTGCCATACATATCATTTTCAGCCAACCATTCTTGCAATGTCTTTGCTTCTACCCCTGAAACAGATTGAAAGGTTACTAACAAAGCACATACAAATAATAAAGATGTAATTATCCTTCGGCCTATCGTTTTTGCCGTTTGCATAAGTACCATTCACTCCTCTCACACAAACTATTACTTCCCATTACTGTTAGAAAATATACCGATTTTGAGTAAAATCACGAAAAAATTACTAGTATTATAGAAAAAAATACCAAAATAGATTCCAATATTTCCTATAAATTAATAAATTCGTATTATCTGATCCGTTTTTGAGCATAAAAAAGAAGCCATTGAATGGATGGCTTCTTTCTTAAAGAGGTATAAAAGTTTAGAACATTTGATATCCGCGTTTACGCAACATGCGAATGACGATTCCGGAGAATAATGCTCCAAGAAAACCGCTAGACAATATTAATATATCCGCTGCTCCGAGTGAAGTAATTTTTTCTCCTAAAAATTGAAAAGAAGTTACTGGTGAGAAGATATAGTCAAACAAGCCGTTTTGTTCATTACCAATAATCCAAATACATACGATTGGGTAAACAATCGCCATGATCCAAGACATTCGTAATAACATATTTAAAAGGAATCCAATTCCGAAAAAAAGCACAAAAAATAGTAACATAGAAATAAGTACTACTGGAATCTCCATAGACATTTGAGATAACACCTCCTGTACACATCACCTTTTAGTGTACTCAAATGAATAATACTAGTCAATTCCAAGTTCTTTACATTTCCATATTACTAATGTATTAGACAAATTTTGTTCAAATCTTATTTCTTTCCGCTTCCTCCACAACAATTGCATGTTTCGGATCCACCTAATAATAGTTGAAAATACCCTTTTCCTGAACAATATGGACATTGATGCTGTTCACTGCTTAGTTGTTTTTTCATTCCAAACCCTCCAAGTTGGTAGATTAAATTAAAAAACTTAATTTTCTGATAATATACCACCATCGTGACACTTTTAAAAGGTTTGAATTTTCTGAAAATAACCTGTGTAAGCGAATACATCTTGTTCAAACTATTGTATCCTACTTTTTTCTTACTTTTTTAGATTGTGTTTCATTTAGAAGAAAACGTTGTATGAAGTATAGCCGAAAATTTCTCCTGGCCCTTCCGTTTGTACTTGTTTCAAGCTGTTTTTGAGCTTGTTATCAATATAGTAATGGACTAATAATGAAGTATTTGGGTCATTTTTTAATTCCTCATGTGTAAGAAACACTGCTTCTATTAGTTCATTTTCGTCGTGCACGATAGTTGTATGTATAGGATGGCAAGAAAACATAATCATGTTATCACTTATTTCGTTTTTAATGACACCTGATCGCACACCAACTATGCTTTCTATTGTGCATTCTATTCCTGTTTCTTCTTTAATCTCTCTTATGATAGCCTGGTCTAATGTTTCCCCCGCTTCTAAAAATCCAGCTGGAAATGACCACTTTCCTTTTAAACCTCCGTATTGTTTTTTTACGACTAGCACCTTTCCATCCTCTGATTCAACGATTCCAGCAACGGCTAACCAAATGCTACCCCTTTTTGTCATATTCGTTTCTCCTTTCTTCATTTTTTATGGGACATGATTTCTTTACATAATGTAAGTTAAGTTTACTACATGTTTAACAGATTAATTTTAGATTTGTGTTTCAATCTAGTATTCTTATGTTACAATTTCCTACTCGTTTGTTTCAATCTTCCTGTCTTGTATTTCAATTTCAACTGTATCTTCTTCTTTTTGGTAGTTGTGTTTCAATTTTTGGTTGTTCTGTTTCAATCCCCATGGCTTCTGTTTCAATATCTACTTTATCCTCTTCTTTTACTTTTTTGTGTTTCATTTCTCTTTACTTGTGTTTCAATTTTAGGTTGTTCTGTTTCAATCTTCGACAATTGTGTTTCAATTACCATTTTGACTAAATAAGAAAAAATGCCCAAGGAGTTTCCCCCCTGAGCATCTCTATCTGAACGTATTAATGATGATTATAATACGTTAAATTTACCTTTTTTCATTACAAGACCAGCTCCGCCCATCATGTATAGAGCACGGTTATCAACCATTTTCTTCATGAATGAAGCTTTAGAACCCCAAACTTTACGACCAAAAACAACACCAATCGCATCGTCTTCACCTAAAGAACAAACTGTTCCTTTTAAGTCTGGTGTAAATGTTTGTAGTTCACCTTGGCCACGTACTAAAACAGTTAAGTTTTTCGCACAAACTTCACCTTGTTGCATAGCGATTTGAGCTGTTGGTGGGTAAGGGCGGTTAATCTCTTCGTTAATGATTAATGCACAGTCACCTACGATGAATACATCATCATGACCTGGTGCACGTAGGTAAGGATCTACTTTCACACGGCCACGCATGTTTTCGAAACCAGAATCTTCTACTAAGTGATTACCACGTACTCCTGCTGCCCAAACAACCGTACCAGCTTTAATTTCTTCTACTTGGTCTTCTTTTGAAACGATAATTCCTTCTTCTGTTGCTTCTTTAATAGCAGTTCCAATTTTGAATTCAATTCCTTTGCGCTCTAATTGAGTAACAGCGTACTCAACTAGCTCTGGATCAAATCCTGGTAATACTGTAGGAGCCGCTTCTACACAAATAATACGTACTTTATCATGTGGTACGTCAAACTCTTTGCAAAGTTCTGGAACTCTGTTAGCTAATTCTCCAAGGAATTCGATACCTGTGAATCCTGCTCCACCTACTACTAGAGTTAAGCGTTCATCACGACGATCTTTTTCTGTATTGTACGTAGCAAATTGATATTCAATATGCTCACGAATTTGACGTGCAGCGTTTAAGTTAGCAATAGAGAATGCGTGCTCTTTTAAGCCTTTGATTCCGAAAGTTTCGGACTCATAACCTAAAGCCACTACTAAGTAGTCGTAAGAAAGCTCTCCGCCCTTAGTTAAAGCAACTGTTTTCTCTTCTTTGTTAATACCTGTAACTGTATCAACTAAGAAATGTACTTTACTTTTTTCAATAACGTCTGATACTTTATATCTTGTGCGTTCTGCTGGTAATGTACCTGCAGACGCTTCATGTAACCAAGTTGACTCATAGTGATAGTCATTTTTATTTACTAACGTAATATCTGCTTCGTTAACGCCGATTGATTTTTGTAGGCGTACAGCAGTCATTAACCCACCGTAACCCGCACCTAAAATAACGATTTTTGGCTTTCTCACCCGTAACATCCACCTTTACAAAAGATTTATAAGTATAATAAATATAGAATGACGATTGACAAATTTCATACTACTACTATCCGCTTAAATAGACTTTTTTATGAATGATTAAGATTGTGAAACACTTCACTATCGTAAGCGCAATAAACGTGCGAAATTTGTCACAAAATCTTATTATGCCTACACTACATAATATTCTTTTTCCTTTCATTTTTCAATATAAAATATTAAGTTGGTAACGTTTAGAATTTTTAGAAAATGATAAAAATCGAATCTATTTCGTAAATACCGTTCGTTTAGTGAAAAAAGAATTTTCTGTCCAATATCATATTATAACGTCCGCATCAAATAATATTTTATTTACATAAACAGTTTTAAAGTTCGTTTTTCGTAAAGTATTTGTACTTTATAGAACTTACTCAATCAATAATCTAAGAAGATTATACTCACTTTTCTTTATTTATATGATAGAAATGGTTATATTGTTAATATATTCACAAAAGTGCTTTCATGTTTTGGAATTTTATAAAAATTTGTTAGAATTAACAATAAACATCACAGTAAAACTGTCTGTTTTGTGCTATTATATTTATTGGAAGAAGATTTATACATAGGGGGTTTGTCAGTATGAGTGAAGAGCAAAAAGTATACGACATAACGATTATAGGTGGCGGTCCAGTTGGACTATTCACTGCATTTTATGGTGGTATGAGACAAGCAAGTGTAAAAATAATTGAAAGCTTACCACAATTAGGTGGTCAGTTATCTGCTTTGTATCCTGAAAAATACATATACGACATTGCTGGTTTCCCAAAAGTACGTGCTCAAGAGTTAGTCGATAACTTAAAAGAGCAAATGTCCAAATTCGAGCCAACTTCAAGTCTTGAACAATCCGTTCAAACAGTGGAAAAGATGGCTGATGGTGTTTTCAAAATAACAACGGACAAAGAAACACATTACTCAAAGGCAATCATTATTACAGCTGGTAATGGTGCGTTCCAACCTAGACGCTTAGAGCTTGAAAGCGCAGTTTCTTATGAAAATAAGAATTTACACTACTTTGTAGATGATATGAATAAGTTCAAAGGGAAAAAAGTTGTTGTATTTGGTGGCGGAGACTCTGCAGTTGACTGGGCATTAATGTTAGAGCCAATTGCTGAAAAAGTAACACTTGTCCACCGTCGTGACAAGTTCCGTGCTCATGAACATAGCGTTGATACGTTAATGAATTCTAAAGTAGAAATTAAAACACCTTGGGTTCCTTCCGAAATCATTGGTGATGAAGCTGGAATTAAGCAAGTAGTCTTAGAAGAAGTGAAAACAGAAAATAAAGAAGTATTAGATGTAGATGCAGTTATCGTAAACTACGGGTTTGTTTCTTCATTAGGTCCTATTAAAGATTGGGGCTTAGAAATCGAGAAAAATTCTATTTTAGTTAATTCAAAAATGGAAACAAACATCCCTGGAATTTATGCTGCTGGTGATATTTGTACGTACCCTGGTAAAGTGAAATTAATCGCTTGTGGCTTCGGTGAAGCTCCAACAGCGGTGAACAACGCAAAATCTTACATTGACCCTAAAGCAAAAGTACAACCATTACACAGTACTAGTTTATTTTAAAAAATAGATATGTTAAAGGTTAATGTTGATTTTGACACCTTTCTAGCAGTTGATTTCCGTGCAAGTCGTAGACTCCTGCGGGAGTAGCGGGGGACTGGAGACCCCACAGGCGAAGCCGAGGAGGCTCCAGCCACGCCCGCGGAAAGCGGAGACTTGTGCGGAAATCAACTGTGGTCTTTAACAGAGCCTGAAAAATAGATTAAAACAGTCAACTCTTAGTGAGTTGGCTGTTTTTTATACTGCAACTTTCCATCTACCATTACGTCTAAACATTTAGCAACATCAAACCCCACACGAAAGGTGTAGTGACAATGAAGTTACTTAAAATTTGCTTCGCGTTTATGATTTTCTTAATCGGAGCCTTCTCCTTCTCTGCTAGCGGTTCTGCTTGTTCTTGTATGCCAAATGAAGATCCAGCAACAGAATTTGAGCGCTATGATGCTGTTTTTGCTGGTAAAGTAATTGGAAAAAAGAAAAATCCAAACGACTCTATGGAATACTTGGTGAAAATGGAAGTGTCAAAAGCATGGAAAGAAGTAGAGCATAAGGAAGTATGGATAACAACGTCTTGGGACTCGGCAAGCTGTGGAGTTAATTTTGAAACGGATAAAGAGTACATTGTATATGGAATGAAACAAGAGGATGGAAAATATAATGTAAATTTATGCTCTCGCACGACCTTGTTACAAGATGCACAAGAAGACTTAACGATTCTAGGTGAAGGCTATGTTCCTTCAAAAGAAGTAGAAAAGAATCAAGCAATGTCCACATTAAATAACGATGAAGTGATGGTATACGGTTTTGGCTTAATAGTAATTTTAACTGGGGGAGTATTCCTTTTTAGAAGAAAGAGAAACAAAGAATAATACAAAGCGGATCGGTCGAAAAAATAATAGGCTATGATATTTACCTTCTTACATTTAATAGTTATACTACAAACTCTTTAATACAAATATACTGTTCATTTTGTCTTTTTCTTTGATGAAAATGATCGTGGGAGTCCTCTCCATAATCATTTTCGTGTTTTTCTTTGGTGAAAATGATCGTGGGTGATCTCTCCATAATCATTTTTGTGTTTTTCGTTGGTGAAAATGATCGTGGGAGACCTCTTCATAATCATTTTTGTGTTTTTCTTTGGGGAAAATGATCGTGGGAGACCTCTCCATATTCCTTTTTGTATTTTTCTTTGGTGAAAATGATCGTGGGTGATCTCTCCATAATCATTTTTGTGTTTTTCGTTGGTGAAAATGATCGTGGGAGACCTCTTCATAATCATTTTTGTGTTTTTCTTTGGGGAAAATGATCGTGGGAGACCTCTCCATATTCCTTTTTGTATTTTTCTTTGGTGAAAATGATCGTGGGAGCCCTCTCCATAATCATTTTTGTGTTTTTCTTTGGTGAAAATGATCGTGGGAGGTATCAAATCTATCGACTTTTTGTTCCCAGACCTTTTATTAACAATCTTCTGGTGCCCCTGCATTTGTAGCAGTTTTGAAAGATGATCCACATCCACACGAAGCGATTGCATTCGGATTATCGATTGTAAAGCCTCCACCCATTAACGATTGTTTAAAATCTATAACAACACCTCTTAAGATAGGTTTGCTCTCATCGTCAATTAATACTGTAATTTCATGATGTACCTCTTCTATATCTGTTTCGCCTTTATCCTCTTCAAAACCCATACCATATGATAAACCTGTGCAACCGCCACCTTTAACAGCAACACGTAGAAACACATCTTCGCTTCCATGTTCTTTCATCATATCTTTAATTTGGAACGCAGCAGCTTCCGTAATTTTAATAACTTGCTCCATTTCTTTCACCCCCTGAAAGATTCTACTATTTTCATTATACTAATAGGGATAGAATAACTCAAAGATTGAATACTGGATTCTTACTATTATTGTATGCATTTTCAAATAAAAGTGACATGTTTATTCATACAACACGTATAATACATAGAAATGTGGACAAACTATAAATATCCCCCGTTTTAACTATATGCTTACACAATTGGTTAATATGTAAGCAAAAGAGGTTGAAGATAAGATTGGTAACACAACCTTATCTTCAACCTCTTTTTTTACAAAAATGACTGAATGATTACACCAATGTTAAAGGTGCCAGGCACTTTTAACATTGGTGTAATTTTAGTTTGTTTAGAAAAAGATGAACATGCCGGCAATCGCGGCGCTTAGTAGGTTTGCTAATGTTCCAGCTAAGATTGCTCTGAAGCCTAATTTTGCGATATCAGGACGACGTGATGGAGCAAGTCCACCTAAACCACCTAGTAGGATGGCTAAGGATGAAAGGTTCGCAAATCCACAAAGAGCGAACGAGATGATTGCAACAGATTTTTCATTAAACATATCAATTTGTGTAGAGAAAGTAGAGTATGCAACAAACTCGTTTAATACTAATTTTTGACCAATTAAGTTACCAGCTGCTACTGCTTCACTCCACGGTATTCCTATGACAAATGCAATCGGTGCAAATAAGTACCCTAAGATGAAGTCTAGAGATAGCTGACTGAATCCAACTGCTCCACCTAATCCGCCTAAAATTCCGTTAATAAGAGAAATTAATGCGATGAACGCTAATAACATTGCCCCTACATTTAACGCAAGCTTTAACCCATCTGATGCTCCACGAGCTGCCGCATCAATAATATTGGTAGGCTTTTCATCTTCTCCTTCATCTAATTCTTCTTTTGTAGGATTAACTGGTGTGTCTGTTTCTGGGATTAACATTTTAGCCATAATTAATCCACCTGGTGCCGCCATGAAACTAGCTGCTAATAAGTACTCAAGTGGTACACCTAATGCCGCATACCCGAATAATACAGAACCGGCAACCGAAGCAAGTCCACCAACCATAACTGCAAACAATTCAGATTTTGTCATTGTTTTAATATATGGTCGAATAACTAGCGGAGCCTCCGTTTGACCAACGAAGATATTTGCAGAAGCAGATAAGGACTCCGTTCTGCTTGTTCCAAGAAGTTTTGATAATCCTCCACCTAATAAACGAATAACCCACTGCATAATTCCTAAGTAGTATAAAACAGATATTAAAGATGAGAAGAAAATAATAATGGTTAGTACGTGAAAAGCAAAAATAAAGCCAGTTGTATCAGAAGGTGCACCAAGGACAGGACCGAATAAGAACCCAATTCCCTCGTATGCATAGTCAATGATATGCTGTACTTTTTCAGTTAGCCATAGAAAGGCTTTTCTTCCTAAAGTTGAATATAAAACAATATAAGCAAATAATAATTGAATTGCTAAACCACCTAGTATCGTTCGAGGCTTTATCTTACTTTTATTTTCAGACAAAAGAAAAGCAATAGCAAAAATCGAAACAATACCTAATATTCCCCAAAGGACGTTCATCATGAAATGTCACCTCTACTGTTAATTTTGTAATAACTGGATGTTGTATGTTGTCTGACATCAAACGAATACAAGTAACACTTTACAACAAAATGAAAGCGTTTAAAAGTATTTTCTTCTTGTAAATTTCATACATCCTCTTTTACTCGAGACAAATGAATCTATTTGTAAAATACCCAAAATGAGGGAAAGCATGTATTCATTTATTTCGTATAGCTTCTTTACTTTATGGATAATTCCGTAAATATTAAGTGACAAATAGTTCTTTTTACCCTAAAATGTTAGTAAGGTAGTTCTTAAGGTATATGAAAACTATAAAGCAACAGAAAGGTTGTTACTTATGAACCATCTATATGATAAAAATTTCACATGTCCTATTTGTGATAAAAAACATATATCAAAAAAAGTTCGTTCTAAATTTATAAAATCTATTTCACATGACAGTGACTTTTGTACTCACTACGAATCCGTTGATACAAATCCTCTTTTGTACTATGTAAATGTATGCCCTACTTGTGGTTATGCTTCTTCTGAAGAATTCTCGAATTATTTTAAGCCTGGAACAAAAGATCAAATTGAAACGAAGATTTGGAAACATTGGCACGGAAAGAGTTATGGAGAAAAAAGAACAGTTGATTTAGCCATTAATACTTATAAATTAGCCATTTACACTGGTCTATTAAAAAAAGAAACTCCAATTGTTATAGCAGGACTATATTTAAGATTAGCTTGGATCTATAGAACTTTGCTTGTAGATGAATTACAAGAAAAGCGATTTATGAAGCTAGCACTAGAGCAATACAAAGATTCTTATTCAGTGGGAGATTATATCGGGAAAGATTTGTCCGAATTACGGTTGCTGTATATTATAGGAGAACTATATTCAAGAATAGGTTACTTCGAACAAGCAATAAAATATTTCTCATTAGTTGTCCAACATAAAAACAGAACATTTGAAACTAGAATGGTAGAAAATGCCAGCAACCGATGGTTCGAAATTAGGGAAATGCAAAAAAGCAAAAAAACTGCTATGTCGTAAACAGTAAATCCAGTCCTAGGAATATAAAAAAATCAGCTCTTATTTTTGAGCTGATTTTTTCTTTAAAACATGGGATTTTCTTCTAGGTATTGATAAACATTTTCCACTAGTTCCTCTGGAGTGTTCCCAGATACAACATCTCCATTCACTAGAACATACATTGAATTAAAACATTTACCACAATATCCCAAGCATCCATATTCAACTATATCTAAATTAGGGTCTTTTTCTAAAATTTCTCTAGCTTTTTGAGCCCCACTTGCTAAATTACTTATACAAAATTCGATAATTGGCTTCATGCTATTCACCTCTCTATTGCCTCTTCATGCTACCTTTTTTCCCATAATTCGTCAATCATTTAACCCTTAACAAATTAAGAAAGTATGTTGTTATTTTGTCATAATTTCGATATACTTTTAGTTGGTATTTTTGTTATAGTGTTATACATTTTTCGTTATGAAAGCGCAATTTGATAATTATTACGATTATATTTATATAATTTTTCCTAGATTACCAGATTTTAACTACTAACATTCCAAAAGGGGTTTACACATATGAAAAAACTTGTTGTGCTTGGAGCAGGTTACGGTGGCATGCGTTTATTACAGCGTTTACTTCCTAATCAATTACCAATCGATATGGAAATCATCTTAGTAGACAGAGTTCCTTATCACTGTTTAAAAACAGAATTTTATGCATTAGCTGCGGGTACGATTTCAGACCATCACGTACGAGTTACGCTTCCAGAACATGAAAGACTTACTGTAAAGTATGGAGAAGTCTCCAATATTGATATGGATGGACAAAAAGTATATTTTGCTGATAGTGATGATACGCTAGAATACGATTATATTGTTATTGGTTTAGGTTGTGAAGATAAATATCACGGTGTTCCAGGTGCGGATGAACATACCTATAGTATTCAAACTATTAACAACTCAAGGAAAACGTATCAAGCTTTAAATGAACTTGGGGCAAATAAAGTAGTAAGCATCGTTGGTGGTGGGTTAAGTGGTGTAGAAATCGCAAGTGAACTTCGCGAAAGCCGTCCGGACTTACAAATTAAATTATTTGATCGTGGAAACGTTATTTTATCAAGCTTCCCTTCTAGATTAAGTAATTATGTTCAAGGTTGGTTCGAGACACATGGTGTAGAAGTAATAAACTCTTCTAACATTACTCGTGTTGAGCCTCAAACACTTTTCAATCATGATGAACCTATTCATAGTGATGTTATTGTATGGACTGCTGGTATTCAACCAGTTAAAGTAGTTCGTGATTTAAATGTTGAAAAAGATAATCAAGGTCGTGTTTTATTAACGAAACAACATAATATTCCTAATTTCGAAAATGTATATGTTGTTGGTGACTGTGCAAGCCTGCCTCATGCTCCAAGTGCTCAATTGGCAGAAGGTCAAGCGGAGCAAATTGTTCAAGTATTAGTAAAGAGATGGGCTGGCCAAGTACCACCATCTGAATTTCCACCTATTAAATTAAAAGGTGTTCTTGGTTCTTTAGGGAAGAAACACGGATTTGGTTTAGTTGCGGAACGTCCATTAACGGGTCGAGTTGCGAGACTTTTGAAATCTGGAGTTCTTTGGATGTACAAGTACCATAACGGTTAATAGATACGAAAAGCATGCCTATCATATTGGCATGCTTTTTTTATTATTCTGCTAAATAGCCGTACTTTTCCATTTCTGCATAAATCGTTTTTAGTTTCGGATTTCCTTCACCGACTATTTCATCATTGATGACAACTACTGGATAAAACATATCTTCTTCTATAACACGTTTTGCCCATTCTACTTTATTTTCTTCATCTGTAACTGGGTTAAAAATATCTATATAACTAATATGAAACGCTTGGCTTGGAAACTTTCTTGCCACTGCTGCTTGAAGCCATTCATACGTTTCTTTTGATGAAGGTAAATTCACACAGCTTGGACACAAAACTTCCGCACCATACACACAAATCTCTACTTGTTGCACTACAAAACACCCCTTCTACTCACTCATTTCCAATAATTTAATTTTACCTTAAAACGCTTACTTTTACATATAATAAATCTGATGAATCACTTTTGTATGTTGGAAGGTACTTTTGTTTGTTTTTTATAATTCAAATCCTTGAGTGGATTGGAGCGGAAGGCACCTGACTCCTGCGGGAAGTAGAGCAAAGCTGGAGACCCCGCAGTCGAAGCCGAGGAGTAGGTTTTTTCACGTTAGTGAAAATAACCTTCCACGTTGCTCCCCGCGGAAAGTAGGTGCCTGTAGCCAAGAGGAGCGGGCTAATTTACTAACAAAAAGGAAATTCCTTAAAAAGCCTAGACCTCTACAATAGATTTTTTTACTTAAAACCATTATAATAAAGATAAGAAGATTTGAAAGGAGCGATTTGCTATGTCTACAGAGAATCAAACAGAATTAATTGAACAAGTACAGGAAGTTTTAGATAAATTACGTCCATTCTTACTACGTGACGGTGGAGACTGTGAGCTAGTGGATATTGAAGACGGTATCGTAAAATTACGTCTTTTAGGTGCATGTGGTTCTTGTCCAAGTTCAACGATCACATTAAAAGCTGGTATTGAGCGCGCATTATTAGAAGAAGTACCAGGCATTGTGGAAGTAGAGCAAGTATTCTAATTAACATTCAACAAAAAGGTAAGGCCAGTTTGCTACATTCGAGCAAACTGGCTTTTTTTTATTTTGGCAAAACACTATTCACTTTTTTACCCTCTAATACAGCTTTTATGTTTTCACAGCATAATGCAATCATTGCACTGCGGGTCTCTACACTTGCGCTACCGATATGAGGAATAGCTGTCACTTGAGGGAAAGCTAACAAAGGATGTTCAGCAGATATAGGCTCTTCGTAAAATACATCAAGCCCTGCCCCTGCTATACTACCTGTTTCTAATGCTTCAATTAGAGCCTGTTCATCAACCGTTTGTCCTCTGCCAACGTTTACAAAAATGGCACTCTTTTTCATCAGTCCGAATTGTTCTTTCCCAAACATTTGCCTTGTCTCATTAGTCAATGGAGTCAAACAAACAACGAAGTCTGATTCCTTCAGAAGGTCTTCAAACGATTTATATTGGGCACCTAGTTTTTGTTCCGCTTCTATTTTACGATTACGGTTGTAATATAAGATGTTCATATCGAATCCAGTTGCCCTTTTCGCAACTGCTTCTCCGATATCCCCCATACCAACAATTCCGATCGTTTTATGATGTACATCACTACCCGCTAGCAAAAATGGACTCCAACTTTGCCATTTTCCACTTTTCACATATTCATTAGCTTCTACAATTCGTCTTGCTGTTGCAAGTAATAAAGAAAATGTTAAGTCTGCTGTCGTGTCCGTTAATATGTCAGGAGTATTACAAATGGTTATGCCTAACTCCTGCGCTGTAACAAGGTCAATGTTGTCATATCCTACTGCTAAGTTAGCGACAATTTTAAGTTTTTTAGATGAAGTTAATAGCTCTTTATCTACTCTATCTGATAGCATCGTTAACAATGCATCACTAGTTTCCGATTCTTTCTTTAACACCTCGTACGGTACAGGGATATCATCATGCTCCCACATTTTTACTTGAGCTACATGTTCAAGCATACTAACAATATTATCTGGTAACTTTCTCGTAATAAAGACTTTATATTTTTCCATTAACACAATGACCCCTTTAAACTTATTCACTCGAGTGAGTTTAATAATGTACAATTACTATACGAAAAACGAACATTAAAACCTATTCATTGGTATAAAAAACCGCTTTATATCGAACGTTATCTAATCATATTGAACTGAACATTCGTTTTTCACTAAACGTACCGTAATTATGAAGTTGATTCACTCATTATCATTTTAGCACATAAATTATAAGGGGCAGATGTCTCAACACTTATACCCACTCTAGAGTTGGTATTTTGTAATTCCTCACAGGAACCGCTGCTGTATCGTAAAAGCTTTTCAGTAAATGCTCGTATGTTGTGGAGAAGTTTAATACTTCAGTTAATCTGTCTTCGTGCCATTTTTTATCTGTTCGAGCAGAACTCGTATAATAATTTTCAATACATTCTAAGTAATATACTGGAAAGATAAGTCTTGAGTACGTTAACCTCCATGAAAAAGTGGAAAGTGGTGCCACTCTCTCGTAATCACGAGTAAATTGATGTATTTTTGCTTGATCGTACGAATTCGAATAAACACATTCAGACCTAATGTATTCTGAAATATCTCTACTTGCATGGTCAAACACCCAGTCTAGAGGTAACTTAGCGTATTGTTGATTTTGTAGCCATGTGCTTTGGGAAAAGCGATGGTGACAAATGGTTGCTGCATCATTCATCATTGGCTGATCATCTAATTCAGTATCTACTAAATACTGGATTGCATTCTCGGTTAAACCTAAGTAATAAGGAAAAGACTCTACAAAAAGTTTATCAAAATAGTCTACAGGATGATTCCTTACCATTTCATAGTAAAAGCTTTCCATTTGATCAATACGCTTTTCCCATAATGATTTCCATTGGCCAATCCTATTCATTGCCTCTATTTTTTTCGGAAATGCGCGCGCTTTTTGGTGGAATTTTGCCAACTCCGATCCAATTGGCAACTCTGTCCTTGTTTCAACATAAGGTATTCGAAACAACCCATAAGTTGTTTCTTCTATTTCCGTTGTATATTCACCGTTTTTATTTTTCACGAGAGAACAGACATAAATATCTTGATGCTGTCTTAACATATAGTCACTTAGTTGTTGTAGTTCTTCTAATTCTTCTTTATCCATATACCCTAGAGGCACCATAATATATAAAACTCGATTTGCCCAAAATGCATCGTAATGGCGAAACTTTGTCTTACGTTCCATTCGCAAGTTGTAATGTTCATAAATTGCTTGTTTCAAAATACCCTCCGCCTCCTTCACTTATCACATATATATGAGATTCTTCGTAAAAACTTGTTAAGAAGATTGTTTTTAGGGTATTTAAGTAAAACGTAGATAATAAGCATAGTTCATCTCAAATGGTAAAACATATGGGGAGACAAGGTTTTATCGTGACAAATAGTCTAAAATGCAGGATTTCTCGATGGTTTTGTAGAATAAGTTAGGAATAAATACAATAGAAAAAGACAGGTGAGACTTATGAAACAATTTGAAAAAATGGATGAAGTGGAAAGAAAGGCAAGAAAGTTATTAGAAGAACGTGGCGTTACGTTAAACGATATCGCTGATTTAGTATATTATTTACAATCTAAATACCATCCAGCTTTAGAAATGTCTGAATGCTTGGAAAATGTGGATAGAGTTTTATCTAAACGCGAAGTACAAAACACAGTTCTTACAGGGATCGAGTTAGACATTCTTGCAGAACAAGGTCAATTACAAGAACCGCTACTCCGTATTTTACAAGACGATGAAGGATTATATGGGGTGGATGAAGTTTTAGCTCTTTCTATCGTAAATGTGTATGGTTCAATCGGATTTACAAACTATGGCTATATCGATAAACAAAAGCCTGGAATTTTAGCAACGTTAAATGACAAAGACACTGGTAAATGTCACACTTTCCTTGATGATATTGTAGGAGCAATCGCAGCCGCTGCATCTAGCCGTTTAGCGCATCGCGCAGCGAATACGGAGTGATATTTTTAGGAAGGCTAGCTTAATTTATGATAAGCAGTTTAGAATGAACTTCATTTTTTTGATGAAGTTCATTTTTTTGTTTTTTCTGTGGACTTCATCTGACTTATCAAGTTCATTTTCTTATATTTTCTTTGGAAGAATGAACTTCATCGGCCTTATCAAGTTCATTCTTTCTTTTTTTCTTGAGCAAAATGAACTTCATCGACCTTATCAAGTTCACTTTTTCTTTTTTTCTTGGGCAGAATGAACTTCATCGGCCACTAATATCTAATTGTTCCAACCTCAAAGTCTTTTTAAATATTCTTTATCCATTCTTCTAACGAATGTACAGTATAAGTTGGTTGAGTGTCATACGTTGTTAAATGTTCCTTTGTTGTAACACCAGTGTGAACTAACAGAGTATCTAAACCTGCATTAAACCCCGCTTTAATGTCTGTCTGATAGTTATCGCCTACCATTAACACTTCTTCACGTGGGACACCTAGTACTTTTAAAGCTTGTTCCATAATAATTTTTTCAGGCTTCCCAATGAATGTTGGCTCTGTTTCCGTTGAAACAGTTAAAACAGAAGTTAGAGAGCCGTTTCCTGGTAGTAGTCCCCGTTCAGTCGGTATAGCTATATCACCATTTGTTGATATAAATCGTGCTCCATTTCTAATGTTAATAGCTCCTAATGCTAATTTTTCATATGTAATAGTACGATCAATGCCAGAAACGACTACGTCTGCATTTTCATCCACGATTTCAAACCCTTTTTCCATTAGCGCCGTACGTATTCCTTCCTCTCCAATTACATATACTTTCGCATTTGGGTTCCAATCATAAATGTAGTTTGCCGTAGCATTACTAGTAGTAAATACTTGTTCATCAGTAGTAGGAATAAGAAAGTTACGTAATTTCTCCGCTACTTGTGCTGGCGTTCTTGACGAGTTGTTAGTAACGAATAAGTAGGGAATACCTTTTTCAACTAATACTTTAACGAAATCGCTTGCCTCTTCTATTTTTTCTTTTCCTCGGTACATTGTACCGTCTAGATCAATTAAATAACCATTATACTTTTTCAAATGTTTCACTCTCCATTTTTTACTCTTTTATTATTGTTACCCATTGTGAATTTAAAAACAATAAGAAAAACGCCTTCTCTATAAGAAAGCGTTTTCTAATTAATTTTTGAATGCTGTGACCGGACCAAGTTCATTCGTTAAGTATGACCTAACAGATTCGCAAAAAGTCATTACAACATCTATATTTTCTCTAACAGTAGCTTCTAACCCAGTATGTTCAATTTCTAAATAGTCTTGAACTAATACTTTACGTAAACGGATCAATTGTTTTAGTTTTTCTTCTTGTTCTTTATTGACAACTTTTTCATCTAGTAAAATGTCAATGATGTCTTCATAGCTACCTGGGTCTCTCATGATAAATCCATCTATCATTGCATTACCAACATCTAATAATCCTTCAATGATAGAGATAGCTATTCTTTCTAATGCTTTTTTTTCTAAATTTGTTTCGTATTTCTCGTGAGTCTGAAATAATTCGATGTTCTCTTCTAAATAGACTAATGTACGCTCTATTTTTTCACGGTCTACAAAATACATGTTGAATGTTCCCCCTTTGATGTTTAATGAGAAGGTAAAATGTGAGGTTTTGCATAAAAATAACCTTGTGCAAGATCAACCTTATTTCTAGTTAATACTTGAACCTCTTCTCTTCTTTCGATTCCTTCTGCGACAACAAGCGAGTTTGTTTCTTTGGCGATTAATAGTAATCCTTGTAGCATCGTTTCTTTCACCCGATTGGAATCAATATCTTTTATAACAGATCGATCAATTTTTATAATATCTGGCATTATTTTGCTAATAGTATGTAAGCTTGCATAGCCTGCACCCGTGTCATCTACAGCAATTTTAAAACCAAACTTTCTTAACTCTTTTATATTTTGCTCAAAGTTTACCAAACCGTCAATGGAATCCTGCTCCGTTACCTCAATGACTATATTATTCGGAGTAATGGCTGGGTATTTGCTTAATAAACGTTGTACTTCCCCCATTAAATTAATATTATTCAACGAAGTTGGGGTGAAATTAAGAAAAACCCGTTCTTTACATTTGGCTTCTTTAATTAATTGGAAGGCTTTTTCTAGTATTAACATTTCCAAAGCAAATAACTTGTTTGTTTGTTTAGCAACGGAAAAAAGTTTTAATGGACTTTCCATCATAGAGTTTTTTGGACCTCTTGTTAGAAATTCCCAAGCTTTAATTTTACCGTTAGACACTTCCATAATGGGTTGAGCGAGTAGCGATATTTGTTTAGAAGCGATTATGGCATTTATATCGAAAAGTAAATTGTTATAATCACTCGCTTCTCTTTTTTCAGCCATTTCTACTGCATATTGATAAGCAGTTCGTAAAGACTCTTCTACTGACTGTTCCTTTAAATTTAGGAATACAAAACCATAGCTAGCATTTAGCTTTGACATTGTATGGTCTTTTAGCATATCCCATTGCAGGTCGGTAATCATTTCTTTAATCTTATTATCAAATTGTACTGAACAAGCTTTACTTGACTCTAGTTTGACAATTAATGATAAAGTATCACTATACTGATCTAATAGGCAAACAATGTGGTCGTCCCCTATATGCTTAATTACTTTCTGCTTAACGAGGTTTTTTATTTTTTCTTTGTTTATGTTACATTGTTCTTGTCCAATTTGCTCCCCGATTTGAGTTTTGTTCGGTATGTAAAAAGCGATCACCGCAATATCAAAACCTTGTTTCATCGTTTTTCTTATCGATTGTTCAATAGGATTTCTAAGAACATATATGGAAGGGTAATAACGAAGTGATTTTGTTGGTAGTAGTAACTTTAACCAATTTTGGAAAGTGTTTCTATCTCTATTTTTATGGCCTTCCCAATGACTCCCCATGTATGTACTCCCCTCTACGTTTGGTGATTTATGTATATTTCTTTTATTCAGTGAATTGATATGAATATTCTACCATATTAACCGGTTTTATAACAGAAAGTATTCTTTCTTTTTCTACAAGGAAATCAATTAATTCATTTTTTCTACTCACCTTTTGTTATACTATAAAAGGATAGACGAAAGAAAGATAAAAAGTCACACTAGCTTTAACTTATTTAGGAGGTTTCTTTTAATGGCAGAACGTTTTTTCTTATATGATGATACAGTGGATACGAAAACAAGATTTTGTAGTTTTATGGGCGAAAATAATCGTTTTGATTTAGCAATAATGAGAACAGATCGTTATTACGGAAAGTCCATTGTATTGGACATTCAGAGTAACAGATTTGCAATAATTGGTCATGATGATTTAGATGAGCCAGGATACATTGAGCATGCTTATCAATTAAATGAAGAAGAAGCAGAAGAATTAAGATCATTATTACGTGAAGTAGTTTAATTAAAACCGCTAAACCATTCAATTATTACGTTGAATGGTTTTTCTTTTTTTACAAAAGCTAAAAAAAACATAGTGAGGTGTGTAAAGATGAAGGATAAAAATCGTGATAAAGAAGAGTATCATGACTTTTCTAACGTGGAAGCAATGCATAATTATGTAACACCAGAAATTACGCCAGAAGGTCCATATGGTGCTCCAAGGGGAAAAGATACACCTGTTGAAAATAAGACCACTCCTTGGCGTGAAGATCAACGATACTATAGTGCTTTTAATTACGTAAACAAAGAATTACATGATGATTTGCCAAGACAACATCCAGGTGCCCATCCAATTCACGACGAAAAGGAATAACAAAAAACTACTAAGGCGGTAAGTTTAATTATCCCTCCCTTAGTAGTTCTTTATCATTCTAAAGATTTATCTATTGTTTCTCAACTGGATCTGAAACATTTGTTGTCGGACTCGGACTAATCTCCGGCTGCGGCTTTTTCACTTTTTTCATGACAAAATATGGACAGCCGAAATTACAATACTCATATATGTAATCAGGAAGCGTGCTTATTTTTGTATCATGAGTTGATTTCGGATTCGTGTCCTCAAAGAAGCCTTTTAATCGTAATTGTTGATAACCCCAGTCACCAACAAGGTAATCGTATTTATTTAATAATTCCACGTATCTATTTTTAAATGCTTCTTCGTTAAAAGCTTCTCGATGTTCTTCTATTATTTCATAACAATAATTTCCAACACAGATCATTTTATTGCCTCCAATTCCAAACTTGTTCTTATTTACATTATAGACCATTCTCCATCAATTTCTATGACAAAAATAAAAGAAAAAGGTCATTCTAATAAATGAGGAGGTGTAATCAATGCGAAAATCACTTGCATTGTTAGGTTTATGTGGGTTTACACTACTATCAACTGCATGTCAAGCTGATATGTCACCACAAGAAAGACAAGTTCGTCACGATAATATGCTTCACGGTGATTCCACATTAAACGTATATGACAGAAACGATTTGTATAATGAACGTAACCAAAATGGGTCAAATGCAAATCAATACGGCTTTGTACGTGAGCAAAAAAACCCTATTCCAAACCACCAAGGGTTTGATGTAAGAGCTACAATGGATTACGAAGAAATTGCGAATGCTATTAGTAAAATGGTGGTACAAATACCACACGTTCAAGACGTTGCAACATTAGTAACGGATGAACAAGTTTTAATTGCATATGAAACAAATAGCGACAGTCGTGAATTAACGGCAGATCAAGTTAGTAAATCTGCTTTATCCATCGTTCCTCGTTACTACCACGTGTATGTATCGGATGATCCGATGATGATGAAAGAGATAGAAGGGTTTGGTTTGTTAAATACTAGTAGCCCAAATGTAGAAAGAATATTAGAACCAACCATTCGCCATATGTTAAAATCTCCTCAAGGTAAAAAGCTTAACGATGGGGAAAATGCGAATGGGGAAGGCTTAAATGAATTAAATGAAGATACAATGCATGATGAGTATGGAAGAAGAGAAAAACAAAATCGCTAAAAAAATAAACGGTAAAAGAGGCTCGTTCTTTGAACGGCCTCTTTCTGTCTACTATGCATTAGCTTGTCTAGCTTTTGCTGCTTCGTTAACTTGTTCATCTGCGTGGTAAGAAGACCTTACTAAAGGTCCTGATTGAACGTGGCTGAATCCTTTAGACATCGCAATTTGACGTAACTCTTCAAACTCGTCAGGGTGATAGTACTTTTGTACTTTTATGTGTTTTTTAGAAGGTTGTAAATATTGGCCAATTGTCATTATATCTACATCGTTAGCACGTAAGTCATCCATTACTTGGATAATTTCTTCCTTCGTTTCCCCAAGACCGATCATTAAGCTTGATTTAGTTGGGATGTCTGGTTGCATTTCTTTTGCACGCTTTAAAAACTCAAGTGAACGGTCATATGTTGCACGTGCACGTACTCTCGGAGTTAATGAACGTACCGTTTCAATGTTGTGGTTTAAAATATCTGGACGAGCATCCATTAACATCTTCAAGTTCTCATACACGCCACCCATGTCAGACGGTAATACTTCAATTGTAGTGAATGGGTTTTCTCTGCGAACGGCACGAACCGTTTCTGCGAATACTTTTGCTCCACCGTCTTTTAAGTCATCACGCGCTACAGCAGTAATAACAGCATGTTTTAAATTCATTAGGCGTACAGATTCTGCCACTCTTTCCGGTTCTGCTAAATCAAGTTCAGTTGGTAGTCCTGTTTTTACTGCACAGAAACGACATGCTCGTGTACAAACAGCTCCAAGGATCATAAATGTTGCAGTTCTTCTAACAGCCCAACATTCATGAATGTTTGGGCATTTTGCTTCTTCACATACTGTGTGTAAGTTATTTTCTCGCATTAATTTCTTTAGGTCAGTATAATTCTCGTTTGTATTAAGCTTTATTTTTAACCAGTCTGGTTTACGTATGTATTCTTCTTTCTTTGCCATACTATCAACTCCAACTTTTAATAATTAACTCCAGAAATTTCTATTTTTAAAATCATTCCACATGGGAAAACTACTATTTCTCTTTTGTCACTTTACCAAACATCAGCATAAGAAACAAGTCCAAAACATTACTGTAAAGTTACTTCCATCATTTAGTATTTATTAAATTTCTATTTCACCACAAACTATAAACAAGAAAGTTACTGACAATTTACTTTTAACTTAGAGCGGTAATATTTCGAAAGGAGATTTACGATGATAAAAAAAGGTCTACTTTGTTTATTACTTTTATCAATGATTCTTCCTAGCCCTTCTTTTGCAGCTGAGAAACCATTATCTGATGATGAGATATATCAAAAACGGTTAGAGCTGTATTATAAAATGGAGGCAGTCACACAAATACCTTGGTATTACTTCGCAGGTGTAGACCAATACGAACGCAATATTCGAAGAGTGCGTAGAGATATCCCGAAGCTTACTGGCATTGTCGGTATTTACATAAAACCTGAACGTTGGGCTGGTCCGGCAAATCCTAATCCCCAAGATACTAATCCAACAACTATTCAACTGTTCGGTGGGTTAGGTAAAGACGGCAATGGTGACGGGATAGCTGATTCGACAAATGATGAAGATGTTCTTTACACCATTGCAACCTTTCTACAGTCATATGGCATGGACAAAGATAATATTAAAATTGGACTATGGGATTATTATCAAAGAGATAAGACCGTCGGGTTAATAATGGGTTATGTAAAGATTTATAAAAACTTTCAAACGTTAAAGTTAGATAAGCATGCATTTCCAGTTCCAATTCGTGCGAACTTTAGTTATAGGAATACATGGGGCGATGCTCGTGGTTGGGGCGGCAGGCGTATGCATGAAGGAACAGATATTTTTGCTGGATACGGTGTTCCCGTTCGTTCAACTAGTTACGGAGTAATTGAAACAAAAGGATGGAACAAGTTTGGTGGTTGGAGGATAGGAATTAGAGATGTGAACAATACGTATCATTATTTCGCACACCTAAATGGTTTCGCAAAAGATTTAGCAGTCGGGCAAATAGTGGAACCAGGACAAATTATCGGTTCAGTAGGAAGTTCTGGTTATGGTCCTCCAGGTACAGCTGGGAAGTTCCCACCACACTTGCATTATGGTATGTACAAAGACAACGGGTATACTGAGTGGTCGTTTGACCCATATCCTCATTTAAAGCAATGGGAACGCGCTGAACGAAGAAGAAGATAATTCGTCAAAGTTCGGGTGGTGCCTGGCCCCTATCCTAAAACAAGCAAAAACCGAACGAAAATATCGTTCGGCTTTTGCTTTAATTTTTACGAAGTTGCATTTTCTTTTGCTTTTTTAAGTGCCCACCATATGCTAGCACCTAAACCGCCCCAAATGATCGTTATCCCGATTACCATCATTACAATCGCACTTAATTCCATTATTTAGAAACCTCCTTTGAAGAGGATGTTGGTACTTCGATTGTTTCTTTTGACCATCTCAACTTAGAAAGAACGAAACCTAATACAATCACAGCGATTGCTACAGACCAACCAAATCCAATTGTAAATAATCTTGTAACACCATCGTCTGCACCGTATACATTTTTAATGTTATCGACAAGGCTTTGGATCATCATAAAACCTAACACAAGTGGCGTAATAATGGCTAATGAAGCTTTCCACCATATGCCTAGAATTCCATCTAGTTTGATGTCTGAAACGGAATTTGCATGGTTTTGTAGGTTAGTTAATTCTTTTGCAAAGTATACAACCACAATAATTTGTATTAAACCAGCAAGCGCTACACCAAAGCTATTAATGAAATAATCCATTACATCTAGGAACCATAGTCCGCCTTGAGTTGCGATTAGGATAGAAAATACCCCCGCTAAACCACCACCGTATAATACTGCTTTCGTACGAGAAATATTGAATTTGTCTTGTACACCAGCAACGTACGTTTCAACGATAGAGATTAAAGAAGACAATCCTGCCAGAACTAACGATCCGAAGAATAAGAATCCGAATAACTGATTTAATGCAGGTAATTCATTAATTATTGTAGGGAATACTGCGAACGCTAACACTGGACCAGCCTTTACTACATCAGCAACAGCTGAACCTTGTGTAAATGCTAAGAAGCCTAAGATACTGAATACACCAATACCAGCTAATAACTCAAACGAGGAGTTACTAAATCCAGTAATGAATGCATTATTCGTAATATCCGATTTCTTCGGTAAATAACTTGAATAAGTAATCATAATAGCAAATGCGATAGATAAACTGAAGAAAATTTGACCGTATGCTGCTACCCAAACTTTTCCATCGGTGATGGAGCTCCAATCAGGTTTAAAGAATGCATTCAAACCATCAACAGCACCTTCTAGAGTTAGAGCTCGAACAACAATGATTAGAAACAGAACTACTAATGTAGGAATAAAGATTCTGTTAGCTAACTCAACTCCACGTTTAATCCCTTTGAATAAAACACCTAACGTTACTGCCCAAACAATTAGTAGAGGAATGAAAACACCTGGAACGATACTTCCTACTTCACCAGGGTTTACTAACTGTAAGTAGTCTCCGAATAAGAAATCTTGTGTTTTTTCTCCCCAACTTAAATTGAAAGAGAATACAGAGTAGGACATCGCCCATGCGATGATGGCCGCATAGTACACGGAAATAACAAATGCGATACCAACTTGCCACCAACCGATCCATTCATACTTTTTATTCATTCTTGCATACGATAGTGGCGCTGACCCTCTATATTTATGCCCCATCGTAAATTCTAAAATTAATAGTGGTATACCTGCAGTTAAAAGTGCGAATAAGTATGGTAAGAAGAACGCTCCTCCACCATTATCATACGCTACTGCCGGAAAACGCCAAATGTTACCTAAACCAATTGCTGAACCTACTGCAGCGAATATAAACCCTGCCCTTGTCCCCCATTGCGGACGGTTTTCCATACCTTTTTCCTCCTCGTTCGCCTCTTATCCTTCTGCTAGAAAAAATGATATATGTATAAAGACTATTTCGTAGCAACGAAAAGAATGCGAATCTTTTATTTTTTCTGATTATTCAATATAATTTATACATAGTATAACTAGACTTTATGACTATGTCAAAGCAATTTTTTTATTTATTTTAAATGGTATTATTTCAATATTTAATAGTATTTATGACCAGATGCTAATAACAGAATGTAAACTATTAATATTCCATTCATTAATTATTTTAAAATATTAACCGTCCAATAACAGAAAAAAGGTTGTCCAGAAAGAACTTTCTAAAACAACCTTTTTGAATAAAAAAGTCGTGCCGGTTGTGTGGCCGCTTTCCGCGGGGGAGGCGGTGAGCCTCCTCGAGCCCAAGGGCTCTGTGGGGTCTCACCAGCCTGCCCTCTCCCGCAGGAGTCGGCCACACAACCGGCACTTTATGTCGTAATCATCTTAAACTTCTTAGATATAACCTTTTAAATTATGTTGCTGCTTTCATTCCTCTAAATACAAACCCGACTATTACAAAACTTACAACTATCACTAGTAAGCCTACTAATGTGCTACCAGTCAGACCTAATGCGATAAATCCTAAAGACGCTACACCTGCACTAATTAAAGCGTAAGGCAGTTGCGTTAACACATGGTCAATGTGATTACAGTTTGCCCCTGTGGAAGAAAGAATGGTTGTATCTGAAATTGGTGAACAATGATCACCAAATACCGCTCCAGCTAAAACCGCTGCTAACACAGGTAATAATAACTCAATGTTCGTAGCTGCAGCAATTTGGCCACCGATTGGTAAAAGCAAAGCAAAAGTTCCCCATGAAGTTCCAGTTGCAAATGCTGTAAATCCTGCAATGATAAATACAATAACAGGTAACCAAGCGATGTTCATATTCGATTTTTCAACCACATCCGCTAAATATACTCCTGTTTCTAACGCATCAATTAAACTTGTAATCGTCCATGCAAATAATAAAATATAGATGGCAGGTAGCATGGATTTTGCACCAGCCGCTAAGCCTTTTGTAAATACAGAACTGCTAACATCTCCACTCTTCACTTGACGGAAGAACAACGCAACCGTGACAATTAACGCAAAGATTCCACCATATAATAAAGCTGCAGAAGGATCTGTTTCTTCAAAAATCGCTAATAGCGTTACATCGCCATCTAAAGCCGAGTAACCAGTCCATAACATTGCAGACACTACACCAACTACTAACGATACAATCGGCCATACTAAGTTTCCGATAGAGCCTTTCGTGCTAGACGGTAAGTCTTCCGATAATTGACCTGGCACTTCTTTTTCCGGATCGAATAATTGACCTTTTTCCATCGCACGAGCTTCATGCGTTTTCATTGCTCCAATATTTACATTGAAGTAACTTACTAAAAACACCATTAATAAAGCAGAAAGCACATATAAGTTCATTGGAATCATTTGAATAAATGCACTTAATGCCGACATGTTTGCTACATTATGTGTTACTAAAATACCACCGATAATACCAATAATGTACGCACCCCAACTAGAAATTGGCGAAACAACACAAATTGGTGCTGATGTAGAGTCAATTAAATAGGCTAATTTTGCTCTAGAAACTTTGTGACGATCTGTTAAAGGACGACTAATTTGCCCAACTGCAAGCGCATTAAAATAATCATCGATAAAAATGACAATTCCTAAAATAGCAGTTAAAAATTTAGAACCTCTTCTCGTCTTCACACGATCTAATGCCCACTCGCCGAATGCACGACTTCCACCTAATATAGAAATAAATGCCGTAATAATACCTAAAATAATTAAGAATAATAGAATGTAAACATACCAAGTTTCAATTGCTTTATCGTTAACTGAATAGAAAATAGCTAATACTGCGTTAAAAATAATCGTCGCCATTTCAATTGGATTAAAGTCTGCTAGCAACAATGCTGCAGCAACGATACCGGCTCCAAGTGAAATAAGTACACGCCTCGTCAGGATAACCATTATAATGGCTAACACTGGAGGAATTAATGAAAAAATTGTTCCTTCCATAAGAAAAAACCCCCTAAATTTGTTTTGGTTGCTGACTAACGCAAACCGGCTACAAAAAAAGAGGGCTTTTGAACATAAAAAGACGTAATGATAGAAGATAACTATCATTACGTCTACTTGTAATGTATGTTATATTCCATCCGATCAGTAGCCCTCCATTATGAACCCGTTCGCTCTAGTCATAATGACAGTGTTATCTTTATTCAAGATAACCCCAGCAAAAAAAGCATGACGGCTTTTTTTACTTCGGCAAAGCATCCTTTCTACTACTATCACAGGAGTCACCCTCCAGTAGTTTACTCTTATGCTATGCAACCTCTACCTCATTGTATGATAAGGTCAATATTAAATTTTATTATTTGAGTCCGTTTCATAATGTATTACTACTATACGAAAAACGAATAATTACAGCGTATTTTTATTAAGAACACCTTTAAAAACAAATAAATAGCTCCGTATAATAGTAAAACATTCATTTTTCACTAAACGAACCGTAATTATAAAATTGATTCATTAAAAAATATAACATATTGATTCTACTAGTACAACCGTAAAAATATGTTCTTTCTAGTATTAGCTAACTGCCGCTATACTCTCTTTATCGTTACACTTAACAATTGTTACATCTAGTTGCTCTTTAAGGTTTATATCATATGGAGTTTCTAATTCGTTTCCATTTTCTTCTATTACACGTAAAATTGGGCGTTCTGTCATCTCTTTGTTCTGTCCAATGACAATTGCTTTACGATTATCACTAAGTTCAACCGCTAAGCCATACGGATAAATGGCTACTGATTTTCTGAATGCATCAATGATGGCTGGATCATATAGAGAACCTGATCCTCCATATAAAATCTCTAACCCTTCATGAGGTAACATTGCATCACGATATACTCGATGAGAAGTAACTGCATCAAACACATCTGCTACAGCTAAAATTTTGCCAAATAAGTGTATGTCTTTTTCTTTAATGCCTCTAGGATATCCACTACCATTTAATCGTTCGTGGTGTTGGAAAGCACAATGTGCAACAAGAAGTGGCACCGTATGCATTTTTCGGATTAAATCAAAGCCTTTTGTTGTATGGCTTTTCATTTCCACAAATTCTTCACTCGTAAGTTTTCCAGGTTTATTCAGTACTTCTAAAGGTACTAGCATTTTGCCAACATCATGTAATATCCCACCTAGACCTAATATCTCTAAGTCTTTTTGAGGCAAGCCAAGTTTTAAGCCGATAGAAAGTGCATATATGGTTACATTTAATGAATGGGTAAATACATAGTTATCATGAACAAATACATCTGTTAATAAAGTAGAAACTTCATTATTCCCCTTCATATCAGAAAGTAGTAGTTGTATTAAATCTTTTAATTGTTTGGTAGATTGGTCCATTATAAACCACTTACTAAGTTTCTCACCTTTAAATGCTTCGAACGTTTCAGTTATTGTTTGTAATGCCTCTGTTTTAACACGGTCTGATACCATGGATGGAATAATAATATCATTCGTTCTCGCATCTTCTAAATAAACAAAAGTTACTTTTAGTTGGATTAGACGTGAAATCATTCTATCTGTTAGTGGAATTCCGCTTTTAAGCAAGATTCTTCCACTTTCGTTATAAATGGATTTAGCAAGCTTCATTCCTGGCTTCAATGATTTAGTATGTAATAATCTCATGATTTCTCCTATCTATCTCTCGACAAAATTTTTGATTATTTACCTTCATTATATATAAAAAAAAGAATATTTCATGGTTTTTTTGCAAAAAAACACGAATTATTCCTAAATAACTATATTTATACAATTTTATAAGTAAATATAGAATAATTTTTACGTTTACAACACAAAAATATGAAAGGCCGCATAAAAGGTAGCACGGCCCAATACTTGTTAAAGCATTTTTAATAGTGCTTCTTTACCTGGCATTCCAACATGAATCCCTCTGTTTTCTGCTTCTATCGTGACAGATTCTAACGGGGCTTCAAGCAACTGCTCGATTGTTCGAACGCCAACTGCTCTTCCAGCAATAATCCCACGATCCTTTAATTTTTCATTCAATAATGCAACATCGAGGGCACCGCACATTATATAGCCTTTTTCTGCAGTTACTGCCATAAAGTTCGTTTTAGGTAACTTAACGATTACAGCAGTAAACTGTTCTCCATTTATGATAATTGGTTTCATTTCGACCATGGATAATGCTCACTCCCTTCCATTAATACTTTATGAAGGGGGCGTAGAATTCGTGTAATGATTATTAGTCATTTGCACATTTCTTTTGTTAGCTTTTTTAGTTTCCAAGTAAGTACATCTCTGAGCAATTCGGGCATGTAGAATTGTTTTTTTGCTCTTTTAATGGTTGGGAACCATTTGCCGAACGTGAACATATCAATTGTTCCAACACTATAAGTTTCAGCTAGTTTTAGTGGTACGTTAGCGACTAAGATTTCTTTTATTATTTTTACTCCATCTTTGTTTTGTCCATAAATAATTTCCAAATTAGAAAAAGACATTTTCCCCATCACTTCTCCGCGAAATCCTAGTCCTTTTACACGAATTTGTTCATGTTCTTCTTTGTTTGCTTCTAGTATAATTTCTCTTAATTCTTCCCCTTTTAACTCCACTTTACAAGGATTAATAGGGTGGGGACATATTCGATGAATTTGTTCAGCAGAAATTACCCCAGCTTCTAAGTTGTTTAGAATAACTCCGTTGTTGACCATTCCTATATCAGCCCTACACCACTCCTTTAATGCTTCGGCAAGCGTAGAGGCTAATGGTGACTGCTCAAACCATCTGCTTATTAATGGGTAGCTAATATGGACAATTGGCTCACTTAGAGATTTCTTCGCTAGGTTGTAGGCGTCGTTAATTTCTTGTTCTAGCTCCTTGTTAGAATCAACATCATTTAATGAATGTAAAAGACATGATTTATGAATTTGATTGCCTTCTATTGCTATGTTTACCTCTCCAATATAAGCTCCATGTTTTCCTGCGCCACAAAGTAGCGTATTTCCTATCATCTTTCCTTCTGGTAATACGTGATGAGTGTGACCACCTAAAATGACATCTATTTCTGGAAATCTGCTTGCAAGTTGTTCATCATCGGAAATACCAAGATGAGATAACACAATGATGGCATCTGTTTTATCTTTTATGTTTTGTAAACAAGATTCCATTGCTTCGAACGGGTCTATAATGTACCACCCAAGCAAATCATAGAAAAGCTTATAATAGACCGTAACGCCAATAAATCCTATATTCATACCATTTATATTTTCAATTACATATGGTGAGAGCCAATCCGGCCTTTTTTTATCTTTTTCATATAGGTTTGCGGCTAGCACTTGGAAAGTAGCTGAGTCATACAATTCGGAAAGAGCATTATAATCTAAAGTAATTCCTTCATTGTTTCCGAACGTCACGTAATCATAGCCTAATTTGTTTAGCATGAGCGTGTTTATTTTTCCACTAGTTGCTTCTGTTATTGGATGAAAACGGTCCATATTGTCACCAATATCCATTAATCGAGTCGGAATAGTATCTTGTTGTTTTTCTAAGAATGTCGCTAGTTTTGGATATGTCTCAAAGTAACTATGTATATCATTCGTGTGAAGTATGCGGAACTGCTTCATTTGCTCGCTCCTTTTTTCAGTTCAATATTCTATATTAAGCATTGTAAAATATTTCTGTAGTATATGTATAGGTTTATATAGAAAAAACCTAAAAGCAGTGGTGCTTTTAGGTTAGTTTATTAATTCAAATGTTTTTAACATGTTATCCATTCTAACTCCGTGACCTTCATATGCTTCAAAGAAAAACTGTTGTTTTATAATAAATGTACCACCTTTTTCATTTGGGAAGATGTAGAATCGAACAACTTCATCGTTCCATTCATCTCCTTGTCTTGCTTCGAATAGCGTTGCAGATATTGGAGTATGAACGATTGCTTGTTCTTTTATGATTGCATATTCTTTTTGTACTATAGTTTGAATTTCCGTAAGTATCTCTTCTAAACTTTTCTCTGATTGTCTAATTTCCATAAATACTTCGGGATAAGAATTTTCAGTAGATTGTGTTTTTGCTGCTATTATTTTGTTGTCTTGTTCGTTTGTTACTGTATACATTTCTTCGTCAATATAAATGGCATAATCCGCTAATCGATCACTTTGGTTTCTTTAATATCTAGTGAATAATCAACCTTTTCATCTGTTCCTTCTAGTTGTTCTGTAATCGTTTTTTCTGGAACTAGCAGGTCTTTTATGTTAGACATTAAGGCATGTCCTGTTGGGGTTGCAAGAACATATATTAAACCGATAGATGCTGCTATACTAGCAAAAAAGCTAACTTTCCTCCATTTTTTCACTTTTCTCTTATTTTTTTCTAGAGCAATTGTTTTTTTCTCAATTTCATTCCATATATCGTCTTTCATTTTTACTGCTTCTTCTGTTGAATTTTTTAATACATTGTGAATTTCATCATCTAGATTTTTTTTAGCCAACATAATCACTCCCAATTAACCGTTTTAGCTTTTCTCTACCTTTAAATAATCGTGACTTGACTGTGTTTAAATTTAAGTTAAGCATGCTAGCGATTTCTTTTTCTGAGAAACCGTTTAAATATTTTAATATAATTGGTGTTTTATTAATGGCATCTAAGTTTTCTAATGCTTCATGTAAATACATAAAGTCTTCTGATTCTTGTTGGACGCTAGTTGGAATGTTGTTATCGACAAGCTTTATGTTTTCGGATTCTTTCTTTAAGTAACGATAGCATTCATTAGTTAATATGGTGAAAAGCCAAGTTTTAAAATTTCGATCTATATCAAACGAGTCTATGTTTCGATAAACTCGTATAAACGCTTCTTGAACAACGTCTTTTGCGTTGTGGCTGTTTTTTGTAATGGACATGGCATATCTGATTGCATCTTCTGCATATAGGTCATATAGTTTTTTAAATGCATGAGAATCGCCATTTTTAAATTGAATAATCCATTCTCGTTCCACTAGGTTTCACCTCTTTTTATTCATTTCACTAATAATACCTTAGAAGTTCCTTAAAAGTTTTTTACATGAGTGAGTTTCATAATGTACAATTATTAAACGAAAAACGAATATTAAACCTATTCTTTCATAAAATTAAAGTTTTATATCGAACGTTATTTAATTATAATAAACGGAACATTCGTTTTTCACTAAACGAACAGTAATTATGAATTTGTTTCACATTATAAAAAAAACACAAAGATGAATTTGTGTTTTTTGGTTAGAATAGATCGAGTTGTTTTGGGGCTAGTCCTTCATATTCGATGTTTAACATCTCAATGAATTGTTTGGCGTTGTTTGCGGCATGACCGCCGGAGTTGTTATTGAATAGAATGTATATATCTTTACTCACTTTTGAAAGTTGTTCCACGTGATTTTTCCATTGATGGAGTTCTTCCTGATTGTAATCATATAAGTACCTTACTTCACGCCAGTCGGTCCCTTTTGCTGGTCTTGTCCAACCATGCTTGTTTCGACCGTGCATTCTTATAAGTGTTTTATGTTTCGTTGTAGGATGGAGAACGGTTGGAATAGATCCTGAGCCTGCTTGTGGTTCATCACAAATACTATGTATCCATTTTCCTTGTTCCATGAATTGTAATGTTTTTTGTTCAAATTGTGGGTGAAACCATGATTGATGACGAAATTCTAATGCTACTTCTATATCCCCCATTTGCTGTTTGCACCAACGTATGTATTGAACATGTTCTGATTTGCAGTCAAACCAAGGTGGAAATTGAAACAATACCATTGCTAGTTTGTTCGATTCTATAAATGAAACGATGGATTGTTTAAAAGCGTGAAACATTTCTTCTTTTGTTTCAAATGGAATTTCTCCACGCTGATGCCCAGTCATACCTTGATATGCTTTTACGATAAACTTGAAGTTTTCTGGTGTGTCTTTTACCCATTTTTCCACGTTACGTGTTGGTTGAATGGCATAAAAAGAGGAGTCAACTTCCACTGTAGGAAAGTGTGCTGCGTATTCTTTTAATTTATCACGAGTGGAAATACCGCTAGTATATAAACTATCATGGTCACCCCATCCAGTTACTCCTATATAAATCATGATTGTCACCTCGGGGATATTTTAACATAAATAGTAGAGGAAAAATAAAAAAATAGCTTTTGGAGAATGAAGATTATTGTGTTGGAGGTAAATAACTCAAAAAAAACCCGCCATTTTAGACGGGTTTCATAAAAAATCTATTTATCCAATAGAACCTTCCATCTCGAACTTGATTAGACGGTTCATTTCTACTGCGTATTCCATTGGAAGTTCTTTTGTGAATGGCTCGATGAAGCCCATTACGATCATTTCAGTTGCTTCTTCTTCTGATAAGCCACGGCTCATTAGGTAGAATAACTGCTCTTCTGATACTTTCGAAACTTTCGCTTCGTGCTCTAAAGAGATGTTGTCTGTGAACACTTCGTTGTAAGGGATTGTATCAGATGTAGACTGATTATCCATAATTAACGTGTCACACTCGATGTTGGAGCGAGATCCGCTAGCTTTTTTACCAAAGTGTACAATTCCACGGTACGTAACTTTTCCACCTTGTTTAGAGATAGATTTAGAAATGATAGTAGAAGACGTGTTTGGCGCTAAATGAATCATTTTTGCTCCAGCGTCTTGGTGCTGACCTTTACCAGCTAATGCAATAGAAAGTGTCATACCACGAGCACCTTCACCTTTAAGGATTACTGCTGGGTATTTCATCGTTAATTTAGAACCGATGTTACCGTCAATCCATTCCATTGTTGCGTTTGCTTCACAAACAGCACGCTTAGTAACTAGGTTGTAAACGTTATTTGCCCAGTTTTGGATTGTTGTATAACGGCAATATGCGTCTTTTTTAATGATGATTTCAACTACTGCACTGTGAAGTGAGTTGGTTGTGTAAACAGGTGCTGTACAACCTTCTACATAGTGTACGTGTGCGCCTTCGTCTACGATGATTAGTGTACGCTCGAATTGGCCCATGTTTTCAGAGTTAATTCGGAAGTACGCTTGAAGTGGAGTGTCCACTTTTACGCCTTTTGGTACGTAGATGAAAGATCCACCAGACCATACTGCCGAGTTTAATGCAGAGAATTTGTTGTCTGTTGGAGGGATAACTTTCGCAAAGTGCTCGCGGAAGATATCTTCATTTTCTTTTAACGCTGTGTCTGTATCTTTAAATACTACACCAAGATCTTCTAAATCTGTTTGCATGTTGTGGTATACAACCTCAGATTCATACTGAGCAGAAACACCTGCAAGATATTTTTGTTCTGCTTCAGGAATACCTAATTTATCAAACGTTTGCTTGATTTCTTCTGGTACTTCATCCCAAGAACGCTCAGACCTTTCAGAAGGCTTTACGTAATACGTAATTTCGTCAAAGTTTAAGTTGCTTAAGTCGCCACCCCATTGAGGCATTGGCATGTTATAGAACTGCTCTAAAGATTTTAAACGGAAGTCTAACATCCATTGAGGCTCGCTTTTCATACGAGAGATTTCTTCAACGATTTCTTTCGTTAATCCAAGACCAGAACGGAAAATCGACACGTCTTTGTCTTTAAAGCCATATTTATAATCGCCGATTTCAGGCATTTTTTTAGCCATTTTACCTTTCCCTCCATTCAAGAGGTGAGCAGCTCGCAATAAAAAGATTGCCTTTAGAGCTGCTCCCTAAAACATTTTATTCATCTTGTTCGCTAGAAACACCTTTTTCCATTGCCTTCCAAGCGAGCGTTGCACATTTTATACGAGCTGGGAATTTTGAAACACCTGATAATGCTTCAATATCACCAAGGTCTAATTCATCTTCATCATACTCTTTTCCAAGCATCATGTCATAGAAGATTTTGGATAGCTGTAATGCTTTCTCTACTTCTAACCCTTTAATAGCTTGAGTCATCATAGAAGCAGAAGACATAGAGATGGAACATCCATCGCCGTCGAATTTTGCATCGACAACTTTTCCCTCTTCAATCTTCAGCGTTAAATGAATTCTATCACCACATGTTGGGTTGTTCATTTCGATTGTTACGCTATCTTCTTCTAAGGAACCTTTATTACGTGGATTTTTATAATGATCCATAATTACTTGTCGGTATAGAGTATCTAAGTTATTAAAAGACATCGCTGAAATACTCCTTCGTTTTCACTAGTCCTGCAACAAGTTTGTCGATTTCTTCCTCTGTGTTGTACAAGTAGAAGCTTGCACGTGCAGTAGAAGATACGTTCAACCATTTCATCAATGGTTGTGCACAGTGGTGACCTGCTCTTACAGCAATCCCTTCTGCATCTAAAACAGTTGCGACATCGTGAGGATGTACATCTTCTATATTAAATGTTACAAGTCCTGCTCTTTCTTTAGGTCCGAAAATGGTAATGCCTTCAATTTCAGACATACGCTCCATTGCGTAGTGAGCAAGTTTATGTTCATGTGCTGCAATATTTTCTAAACCTACTTCTTGTAGAAAGTCAATTGCTGCTCCAAGCCCAATTGCTCCAGCGATAATAGGAGTACCACCTTCGAATTTCCACGGTAGCTCTTTCCATGTTGACTCTTGTAAACCTACAAAGTCAATCATTTCGCCACCGAATTCGATTGGCTCCATTTTATCTAGCAAGCTTTTCTTTCCATAAAGTGCACCAATACCAGTAGGAGCACCCATTTTATGACCAGAAAGTGCGAAGAAGTCGCAATCTAAGTCTTGAACATCTACCTTCATATGAGGAGTACTTTGCGCACCGTCGACAACCATAATGGCACCTTTACGATGAGCAATTTCTGTAATCTCTTTTATCGGATTGATTGTTCCAAGAACATTTGATACTTGCATAATGGATACGATTTTTGTGTTTTCTGTAATCGTTGCTTCTGCATCTTGGATCGTAATTGTTCCATCTTGCTGAAGCGGCAAATATTTTAAAGTAGATCCTGTAGCTCTTGCCACTTGTTGCCAAGGAATGATGTTACTATGGTGCTCCATATAAGTAATGACGATTTCGTCACCTTCTTTTAAGTTAGCACGTGCATAACTAGAGGCTACTAAATTTAATGCTGTAGTTGTTCCACGAGTAAAAATAATTTCTTCACGGTGTTTCGCGTTAATGAATTTCTTCACTTTATCACGAGCACCTTCATATCCGTCTGTCGCTCTCGTTCCGAGTGTATGCACACCGCGGTGAACGTTAGAATTATATTCGCGATAGTATTTATCTAAAGCTTCGATAACAGCTAGTGGCTTTTGCGACGTTGCTGCACTGTCTAGATAAACTAACGGATGGCCGTTAACCTCTTGATGAAGGATAGGAAACTGCCTACGAATATCCTGGATATTCATTATTTTACTTTCCTTTCAATCACTTCAACTAACTGCTTTCTCACTTTTTCAATTGGAAGAGCTTTTACTACTGGTGCTAAGAATCCATGAATTACTAAGCGCTCTGCTTCTTGCTTTGAAATACCACGGCTCATTAAGTAGTAAAGTTGAAGTGGATCTACACGACCTGCAGAAGCTGCGTGACCTGCTGTTACATCATCTTCGTCAATTAGAAGAATTGGGTTCGCATCTCCACGAGCTTTTTCAGAAAGCATTAATACGCGAGATTCTTGCTCTGCATTTGATTTTGAAGCGCCATGCTCGATTTTACCAATTCCATTAAATACAGAACTAGCACTATCTTTCATAACACCGTGCTTTAATATTTGTCCATCTGTTCTTTTACCAAAGTGAATAACACTTGTCGTAAAGTTTTGCTTTTGTTCTCCACGGCCAACTACAACTGTTTTCGTGTCACCCATAGAGCCATCGCCCACAAGGTTCGTGATGTTTTCAGAAATCGTGTCACCATCGTTCATTAAGCCTAATGCCCACTCAATTTTCGCGTCACGTCCTGTAACTCCACGACGGTTTACGTAAGTTGTTACACCTTTACCTAGTGTATCTACTGCCCCGTAAATAACATTCGCATTGTTGTTAGCAATAACTTCCGTGATGATATTGAAGATAGCACCTTCGCCATCATTTATAGAAATGTAGTTTTCTACATATGTTACAGAAGCGTTGTCTTCTGCAACGATTAACACATGGTTAAACATTGCTTCTGCTTTGTCGTGTACATAAATAGCTTGAATTGGATCAGCAATTTCCACGTTTTTAGGAACGTAAAGGAATGCTCCACCGTTTAATAAAGCTGCATGTAAAGCAGTTAGCTTATGCTCATCTACTTTTACTCCATCTTTCATGAAGTATTTTTGTACTAAATCACTATGATTCTTTGCAGCAGAAATGATGTCCGTAAAAATAACACCTTTTGCAGCTAAATCTTCACTAATAGAAGAAAAAATTGGTGTGTTATCCACTTGCACATAAACGTTTGGTACATGATCAACATCTAATAATGATTTTACGTTTTCTGGTAAAGAATCTATAGAAGTGATGTTACTTTCAACTGTATGGTTTTGGAAGTTTGTAAAGTTCCATTTTGTAATCTTCGTCTTATCAGGCTTTGGTAACGGAAGTTCTTCCGCTAGTGCAAGAGCTTGTAAGCGAAGATCTAGCAACCACTGAGGTTCTCCGTGACCTTTAGAGAAGTTGCTTACGTATTCTTGGTCAAACGGTAATTTCGTCGTTTCTAACGTCATGATAATCCCCCTTACTTACGCTTCTTGCCCAACTGTTTCGTCTTCAATACCTAATTCTTGCTTAATCCAATCGTAACCTTCTGCTTCTAAACGATGTGCTAATTCTGGTCCACCAGATTTAACGATACGACCTTGCATCATAACGTGTACGAAGTCAGGAGTGATGTAGTTTAATAAACGTTGATAGTGAGTAATAATTAAGCAGCCGAAATCGTCGCCGCGCATTTGGTTAATACCTTTAGATACAACTTTTAATGCATCAATATCTAACCCAGAATCAATTTCATCTAAGATAGCGATTTTTGGCTCAATCATCATTAATTGTAGGATTTCGTTACGTTTCTTTTCTCCTCCAGAGAACCCTTCGTTTAAGTAACGTTGTGCCATTGCTGGATCCATTTCTAGGAATTCCATGTTTTTGTCCATTTTACGAATGAATTTCATTAAAGAAATTTCTTCGCCTTCTTCACGACGTGCGTTTATTGCAGAACGTAAGAAGTCAGCGTTTGTAACACCTGTGATTTCGCTTGGGTATTGCATAGCTAGAAAAATACCTGCTTGAGCACGCTCGTCAACTTCCATTTCTAATACGTCCTCATCATCAAAAGAAATGCTACCGCTTGTAACTTCATATTTTGGATGACCCATAATTGCAGAAGAAAGCGTAGATTTACCTGTACCATTTGGACCCATGATTACGTGGATTTCTCCACCTTTTACTTCAAGAGTTACACCTTTTAAGATTTCTTTGTCCTCGATAGACACATGTAAATCTTTAATTGTTAATTTAGAACCCATAATTCTTACCTCCAATGTTCTTGTGTTCTTTCTATTTAGACACATTTGTTATTTTCATTCTCATTTTATTCTCATTACAATCTTATAACAAATTAAATGTGTTAGCAACCTTTAAAGACTTGTTCAAATCTTTATTATTCACCCAATTTCTTCTATTAGTTAAGTCGTTTTTCATTTTTACCTACCGCTTAATTTCCCCTTAATTTGTGGATGTATGTAAAAATTCGTGGAATGAAGTTAATAGCAATAAGGGTTTTCACTATCTGTATAGTAATTATTATATACTATTTTAGTGATTCGTTGTTGTGTGTTTGTCCACAAAATGATAAAAAAGCTTTTGCCATTCTCTTTACATTGAGAATGACAAAGCTTTTTAGTTGTAAAAACTTATATAGATCGATGTTTCCTAGTTTGTTCTAGTCATCGTTTGCAAGTTTAGGGATGAAAAGTTACGTGTGACATTTTCGCTCTAGTTCCGCGACAATTTGCATACTTTTTTTGTATTCACGTTCTCTGTTCTTTTCTACTTGAATAATGTTGTTGATTTCTCTACTGTATTCTTCGTAACCAATTCCATGTGATTGAAACATTGCTTTCTCCATGTTACTAGTGTATTTCACTTGTACCTGATGGATAATAAATCAATCCTTTCTATTTAATAGTATTTTTAGTTACCTACGTTTTTGTGTTACCACATTTTAATGATCTGTAAACACATTTATAATCATAACAAAGTTGGTTATTTTACCCAAACAGCAAAAAACCACGTTTCTTCTATTAATATGGCATGAGGTTAAGTGAGAAGAAGCTATGGAACCTACACTTACAATAGCTAAATTTTGCTCGCGATAGCTCTATGTCCTATACGGTTCAAGGGGATAGGATTTGTTTTGTATGTTACTACATCGTCTATGAAATCATTGATAACGCTAGTAGAAAGCCATTGCCTGTCTCTACGTATCGTAAGAAAAACTAAGATTTTAACCGATTTTTGACATAAACCTACTGTTTTTTACTAAAAAAGCATAAAATCAATTATATTTTAACTAAAAATCCTCAGAAAGCATATACGTGTATGTCTATAAATATAGATTAATCTATGGTTTGTGTGTGCCTAACTGCTACTTGTGTGAACCTGGGGGCATAAGCTGTTCTCCTACACACGATTTCTGTGCTCCTGAAAGTGAAAGTTGAACGTCTAAACCAAAAAACTGTGCGCCTAGCTAAAATATACCCCTTCTTATATTTACTTTCTGAGTGCACAGCTCGCCCTTTTCTGTTATTTCCCTACTTATTGAGACTATACTCTGTTTGGGCCTGTACTGTTCCCACGGACCTTATAAAAGAAAGAAAGCTTGAGAATTTTCCCAAGCTCCAGTTTTGTCGTTCCTATTGTTTTAGTTGGTTAAAATCTGAGATACACTCTTGCACAAGAGTAACTGCTTGACTCATCGCAGCTCCTCCACCGAATGCTGCTGTCACACCACAAGCTTCTAACATCTCTTCTTCCGTACATCCGTGATCGATACAACCTTTTGTATGGTACACAATGCAATATTCGTCTTGTGAGAACACACTTACTCCTAAAGCAATCAATTGCTTTTGTTTCTGATCTAGGGCACCTTCTTTAAAGCAGGCTTCCGTAAATTGATTATAGTGATGTGCTAATTCAGGCATTTTTTCTGAAAATAAACCTAAGCCAGCTTTATATTCATGTAGTGCTCCTTCAGCAAAATTGCGTGGTTGATATTCCATCCTAAAACAACTCCAATCAGAAATTTTACAACATTAGTATGTATTAGAAAAAAATAATCTATTCACTTATTCAGTCATATAAAAGTGTATCTTGTTGTTGGCTACTATGTATTGGTTGTTTTTTCCTTATGAAGAATGCTTCGAGAAGTATTTGCATCGCGTATAAAATGAATCCTTCTATTGAAAATAATAAAAACAGCTGATATTTTTTCATCCTCACAAGTGACCAAAACCCAATACTTTTAAACCAATCCATTAATACATAAACAAAAAATAAATGTGCGCAAATATTTATTATGAAAAACCTTAATATATTTCCGTAGCCTAACCTTAGCATTAACAACGCTCCCATAATATATGGTCCTAAAATTAGTGGAGCTTCCCCCATAATTTTCCGATGAGGACGTTTATATACCCACCACCACATTCGATTATGGGCTAGTAAACTCTCCCCAATTAATATAAATCCCATTAATAGAGAAGCAGGTAAAAACCTTTTTACATGTTGTTTACCTAACATAGGAATTAATAGCCAAGGAATAATTGCGAGTCCAAATAAATATAATTTTGTTTTCATCACATAACCTCCTTGTTTATTAAAATTACCTAGTCTAGTGAAGTTATGCTAGGTCACATAAATATAGTGAATATATGACTTAAAATCATTTAGAAATAAAAGGTGCAGCCACATCGGCTACACCTTTTACGTTTACTGCTTTCCAGCTGGAATGACAGAACCTTGGTATTTTTCTAAAATAAAGTTTTGAACTGCTTCTGTTTGTAAAGCTTCTACTAATGCTTTAATTTGTGCATTGTTCTCATCTTCTTTACGAACAGCAATAACATTAACATATGGGTTATTTTCAGGAGACTCTAAAGCGATTGCTTCTTCAGCTGGGTCAATACCTGCACCAATTGCATAGTTACCGTTAATTAGGATTGCATCGCCTTCGCCATTTTTATATGCAGTTGGTAAGAAAGCCGCTTCGAAATTTGTGTTGAACTTTAAACCTTTTGGATTTTCTACAATATCCTCAATCGTTGCTTTTGTACGCTCTACGCCTTCTGTTAATGTGATTAAACCTTTTTCTTGTAACATCGATAAAACACGACCATGATCAGGTACCGCACTACTTACTAAAATTTCTGCACCTTCTGGTAAGTCCTCTAGTCTTGCGTGTTTTGTAGAATATACGCCAATTGGTTCAATGTGAATGCCTCCAACATTAACAAAATTATAATCATGGTCAGCATTTTGTGCTGTTAAATAAGGAATATGCTGAAAGTAGTTTGCATCAAGCTCTTTGTCACGTAACGTTTGGTTAGGTAAAACATAATCTTGAAACACTTTAATTTCTAATTCTATCCCTTGTTCTTTTAATACTGGCTTAATTTGTTCTAAAATTTCTGCGTGTGGCACGTTAGAAGCTCCAACAACTAACTTACCTTCTTGAATACCTTTAGACCCACCACATGCTGTTAAAACTACTGCTAATAATGTAACTAATGCAAAACCAATTAATTTTTTCATTCTCTTCTCCCCTATCTTTTGTCTAATTTTCTTGTTATTGTATCTCCAATAAATTGGATGATAAATACGATGATTAAAATGATGACTGTACAAACAACTGTTACCACTGTATTGAATTTTTGGAAGCCATCTAAGAACGCTAAGTTACCTAGACCACCTGCTCCAACAAATCCTGCCATTGCCGTATAGCCAACAATTGCGATTGCCGTTACGGTAATTCCTGAAACTAAGGCAGGCATTGATTCTGGTAAAAGAACTTTCCATATTATTGTCGATGTTTTAGCACCCATTGACCTTGCTGCCTCAATGACACCTTTATCAATTTCTCTTAATGCAATTTCAACCATTCGTGCGTAAAATGGAGCCGCTCCAATGATTAAGGCTGGTAGGGCCGCATTCGCACCGATAATCGTTCCAACTAAAACTTTTGTAAAAGGTATTAATAAGACAATTAAAATGATAAAAGGTATGGACCGAAAAATATTTACTACGGATGAAGTGATACCATTTATTAATTTGTTTTCTAGTAGGTTCCCTTTTGATGTTAAAAATAAGAGTAAACCTAGAAGTATACCAAGAATAAAAGTAATTACAACAGAGATTGATGTCATATAGACTGTTTCGATGGTAGCATCCCACATTCGATCCCAATTCACTTGATCAAACATTTTGGACCACCTCCAGTTCTACTTGCTCCTGCCTGATAAAATCTAACGCTTTTTCAATTTCTTGTTCGTCACCATCTAAGTGGATGATTAACGTTCCATAAGGTCCGTTTTGCGTATGCGATACTTTTCCTTGCAAGATGTTTATACTAATATCAAACTTTCGAATAATGTTCGTTATGATTGGCTGTTCTGCCGTTTCGCCTACAAAAGTCAGTTGAATAATTTTTCCTTCTCGGTACTGGGCAACTAAATGTTGAATTGTTTCTTCTGCTTCCTCTGGTTCTGAAACTTGCTGAACAAATTTTTTCGTAATGTTTTGCTTTGGTTTACGGAAAACATCTAGTACATTCCCTTGCTCAACTACCGCTCCATTTTCCATTACCGCTACTCTATGGCATATTTTTTGAATAACATGCATTTCGTGTGTTATTAAGACAATTGTTAATCCTAATCGTTTGTTTATATCTACTAACAACTCTAAAATCGAATCCGTTGTTTGTGGGTCTAAAGCTGATGTTGCTTCATCACAAAGTAGCACTTTCGGATTATTTGCTAATGCTCTAGCAATACCTACCCTTTGCTTTTGACCACCACTTAGTTGGGATGGATAGGCATCTTCTCTACCTTCTAAACCAACTAGTTTAATTAATTCTTCTACTCTTTCTTGTCTCTCTTTTCTTGCAATTCCGGCAATCTCTAGAGGAAACGCGATGTTTTCTCGAACCGTTCTAGACCAAAGTAGGTTGAAATGTTGAAAGATCATACTTATTTCTTGTCTAGCTTCTCTTAGTTGCTTCCCTTTAATCTTCGAAATGTTTCTCCCTGCAACCACAACATCTCCACTTGATGGTACTTCCAATCCATTCAGCATTCGGATTAATGTACTTTTACCAGCGCCGCTGTAGCCAATAATGCCGAAGATTTCGCCCTTATCTATTTCAAGGTTGATATTATCAACCGCTGTTACGTTTCCACTTTTCGCTAAAAAAACTTTTTTAACATTTTGTAAGTTGATCATAGATGTCTCACCTTCTTCCTTACTTTTAAACTAGCAATACTTACCACTGTTGATTTCCCCTTTATATTAAACACTATAGAAAAACAAAATGCCTTTCTGCATGATGACAGAAAGGCATAATAAATCCTTTCTCTCATCTATACAAAGCTAATGCTTTGTGTGAATTGGCACCATTTCAACTTTCGTTGACGGTTGCCGGGTTTCATAGGGCACTTCCCTCCACCTCTCTTGATAAGAGCAAACAGGTATATTTAGTTTTCAAATTATTATCGTACTTTAATTCACTAAATCTCTAATACTTTTAAGTGTTATCGAATTCAACGATTGTAATCTTAACATGGCTATTTTTGAGTGTCAATAACTATTTTTAGAAATACTCTGTTAAAACCGCTGTTGATTTCCGCGCAAGTCTCCGCTTTCCGCGGGCGTGGCTGGAGCCTCCTCGGCTTCGCCTGTGGGGTCTCCAGTCCCCCGCTTATCCCGCAGGAGTCTACGACTTGCGCGGAAATCAACTGCTAGATAACTATCTAAAATCAACACTAACCTCTAACACTTTAGAAAAAAATAAAAACCCTTCTAGAAGAGGGTTTGCGTTCTCTTCTTATCTTTCAGACGTTTAAGTCTGCTGGAATTAGCACCGTGTTTGAAAAACAACCGGTTGCTGGGTATCGTCGGGCCAGTCCCTCTACCTCTCTTGATAAGCAATATTTAATTGTATTTTATATTACATCACTAAGTTTTCTTCTGTCAATGAATTTTCTCTATCTCTACATAAAGAAAAAATAGAATCTAGCAATAGCTGATGTCGGAAACTCCCAGCAAATACAATATCCGACTTACGAAGAGCAGTATGGCCGGAAATAATAGAACGAACGGTTTCTAATGAGCCCTCTATTTTCACATCCACTCTTTCCACATCGTCAATTATTGCCAAATTAGTTTTCGATAAGGAAAAGTAAATTTTTTCTTTTCCAGTAACGATCACACATGTTAAATTGTAATCCGGTAAAAGTGGATTAATATGTCCTTTTGCTTTAATACTTATAAATAATTTTTCAACTAGAGGTGTTATCAATTTGTATTCTCCCTCCGGAAATATATTCCTTTATATAGAGAATACTCCTAATTTGTCAAAATACCTTTTAATAAAGTTAGACAAATAATAATAATTTTTGCAAACTCTACTATTTCCCGAGAAATATGTCTTTTTATGATATTTTAGACAACAAACTTCGTTGGCTATTTATCGACTTTTTTCTAGAAAAAATGAAATAGAAATACACAGCACTTGTTAAATATAAGACTGCTGTAATACTAAATACAAAGGCATATCCCCAATATTGTCCAAAATAGAAGACGATAGACATAGAAACTGGCCCCATACTTGCCCAACCGAGGGAGAATACCATTTGATTGACTGAATTGGCAAGCCCTTTAAATTTATCTTCCACTCTTTCCATCATCATGGATGTAATGATTGGGTTTGCTGCATTCATTAATGCTTGTCTAAATAAGAATCCAAGTACTGCTAGCCAGAATACGTTCGTAAAAGCAGTAATAAGCATAAAAGGTAACGATAAAACTTGTAGCAAAACGACGGCTTTTATTTCCCCAATCCTTCTTACTAATGCTGGACCTATAATCATAGCTACTGCAGTTACTGCCTGCCCCATGGAAAGAACAAATCCAATGGTTGTATTTGTCGTATCGAATCGGTCTGCAAAATAAAGGTTCAAATATGGAATAACTAGGCCTGAGCCGAATCCGATTAATATGTTCGCTATTGTAAAACTAGCGATTAATTTTAGTTGTGTTTTATTAGTAGTTAAAAGATTTCTAATGGATATTCTATCTTTGAGTTTTGTCTCTCGCTTCTTTTCTACCATCTTCAAAATTGGTAAAATTCCACCTAAGTAAATGGCTACTCCAATAATTAATGTCCATCTAACACTACTTACTGACGTTAGTCCAAAAAACAGGAATATGTCTGTTAAAACACCGCCTAGTAAATTTCCGACAACATTAGCTATCATCATAACGGCAAAATGTCGACTAAACAATTTAACACGCTCGGAATTTGTTGAGTTTTCCGCTAGCCATGGAATAGCCGTTACTTGAAGAAACGCTAGTGTTAGACCAGATAAAAATGCACAAGTTAGTAATAATAGTTCTCCTTCAAATGTACTTCTAAAAAGTAAAAAGAAAGAGGAGAAAAACAAGCCAAATACCATCACTTTTTTACGACCAATTTTATCGCTTATGATACCAGCAGGAATTAAGATGATTGCAGAGGCTAAAGCAGTCATGGCAATCATGTTCCCATTTACTTGTTCGGAATATCCTAACTCTCTTATATAGAAGTTGTACATGATCATAAAAATACCGAGACCGATTTGAGTCAGGATATTCGTAATGAAAAAGAGACGAATGTTTCTATTATATAAATTAAAGTCACGTTTAAAATTTAGCCAAAGTGCTGTCATAAAATGTATCTTCGCTTCCTCTATAAATATTTCGCTTCCCTAAATAATCATATACTTTTTCTGAAAATTTGCAAGAAAAAAACACCTAAACTTTAGGTGTTTCTCCGTAAATATTTTGTAAATTTTGAAATAGCCGATACAAGTAATCGACAGAATGGAAAGCATATAGTTTTTCTAGCATTTTTCCTTTATGGAAAACAATTAGACAAGGTACACTTTCTATTTGCCAGTGTGAGGCTAAAGGTTGAATGTAATTCACATCACTTTTTCCGAAGTGTATCGTTGGAAAAAGTTCAACGATTACAGACATCATTTTACTCGCAACATTACATGTACCACACATAGGAGTGTAAAAATAAATAGCCGTTAGTTGAGATTTTTCTATCTCTTGCTCCAATTTCTCCTTCGTCCACTCGTTCATCTACTCATCCTTTTTTCAAACTTTTCACGATAATAATATCATAAATCCTATAAGAATTGTGCGTGTATATGAATGTTAGCACTTAACAAAACAGTTGCGATATGATGAGATGGTGCACAAGCTACCTCTTTATACGTTCGATCTATATAAATATGTTCTGCTTCTGGAAATTCCCTCTTAAATAATTTTCGGAGCTTTTCTCCAGCAGGGTCAGCATCGACTAAAACATACACTTCTTTATCAAAAAATTCTTCAATTAGTTCGTCTAGCTTTGCAATACTAATCGTTCCATTCGTACATAAAATGGTTACAGGTTCTTTAATAATTTGTTCGATCTTCTTTTTATCTGACTTTCCCTCTACAATGATGACCTTTTCTGTCTCAAACGTCCCCATCTCATCACCTGTTTTTTAGGATATAAAGCTAAATAGATTACTTACATTATTAATATTCTATTCATCCGTATTGTACCCTGTATTGTTATGAATTTTTCTAGAAAAATGAAAAATGGGTGAATTAATAAATGGAAGCATGGTACTGCCTATTCGGCATATCCAATGGCTACACAATTTACTAATTCACCCATAAATTAACTAGTTAACACCAACCGTTTTCGTAATCGCAATCTACGTACTTTTCATCAGGTTTGGCAGGTACTTGGACATGTTGATAAACCTTTGTATCTTCATATTCAAAACCTTCTTTTAAGTGAAAGTGATTGCCATCACCTGCGAATTCTACTTTTCCAATAGGTTCTTTTTCTAAAAAAAGTTCAAAGCCAGTTGGACATAGTTTTCCTTCTACACGATCTGTTATGTCTAAACGTTGGTTTTGTAATGTCATGTTAGTCCACCTACCTGTTTATAGTTATAAGAACCATACAAATAGGTTGTCCTTTATGACGTTTTGTTATTAGTCTTCTTTTGTCATTTCTTCGTATTGCTCAGCTGTCATTAGCTTTTCTAATTCGCTATTGTCAGAAGGCTCTACCACAATCATCCATGCTTTTTCATAAGGAGATTCGTTTACAAATTCAGGACTATCGCTTAAATCTTCGTTTACTTCTACAACTTTACCGCTAATAGGTGCGTAAAGCTCAGAAACAGTTTTAACAGATTCAACGCTTCCGAATGGCTCGTCAGCAGAGATTTCGTCTCCAACTTCTGGAAGCTCAACGAATACGATGTCACCTAATTCAGATTGTGCGAAGTCTGTAATACCAATGCGAACTGTGCCGCCTTCTTCTTTTACCCACTCATGTTCTTCTGAATAACGTAATTCTTTTGGTGTATTCATTTTTAAGTCCCTCCAAATATAATGGTGTTTTTATTAAAAGCACTTTTGTATCATGCTTTTTTTATTTCCAAGCTTGTTCGAATTCTGCCTCTTTAAAACCGACTGTCACTTTTGTACCGTCTGTTGTAATTGGGCGCTTAATTAACATGCCATCAGAAGCTAATAGTTCTAGCATTTCTTCTTCTGTAGCCGTTTTCAATTTGTCTTTCAATCCTAACTCACGATACTTCATGCCACTAGTGTTAAAAAACTTCTTTAATTCTAGGCCACTTTTTTCATGTAGTTGTGTCAGTTGCTCTTTGCTTGGTGGTTGATCAACAATATGTACTTCATTTACTTCGACATTATGTTCCTCTAGCCACTTTTTTGCTTTGCGACAAGTGCCACATTTAGGATACCAATAAAATGTTACCGACATTACCTTTTGCACCACCTTACAAACAAAAATTTACTCATATATTGTAACATAAAGGATTCGTTTGCTCCTAATTTTAACTTATAAATTTTTTACTATTTCGACTTATTTTTCATTACTTAACTTATATACTTTATTTTGTATTCTAACAGTTGATGTTCGTGACAGGCACTCGCTTTCCGCGGGTGGTAAAAAGGAAGGTTATTTTCACTGTCGTGAAAAAACCTACTCCTCGGCGCAAGCGCCTGCGGGGTCTTCCTTGACACACTTTTCCCGCAGGACAAGGAATGCTCCGGAGCTATGCATCACACGAAGAAGATGCGGCGGGATTTTCGAGGAGTCTCGTGCCTGTCACGAACATCAACTAACTATGTATTAGAACCTTTAAGCTATTTCTAAATAAATCAAAACGACCTTCACCAATACAAAGATGAAAGTCGTCGAATGTTACAATTATTTTTCTTGATTATACTCAAGGTTTTTCCACCGAATAGCTGCAAGGACTGCGCATAGGACGGATACGATGGCTATTCCGGTGAATAGGTAAACGTGATTATACTCTTTTCCGTAGTATGCTTCAATTGTGGAGTGGAGCATGACTACGTTGACTGCCATTGTGATGAAGATGATGGCCCAACAAGCTTTTTTACCCATGGCGAATCTTCCTTCCGATGGCGTAGACTGTTCCGTTCACCACTTCAAGTTCAATTAATGGCAATTCTCTTTGTGGAGGTCCAGCAACAGGATGACCATTGTCGACACTAAAGTAACCTTTATGACAAGGGCATAATAAAATATCTTCTTCTTTCTCATAAAAAACCGGGCATTGTAAATGGGTACATTTATTATTGTAAGCTTTTAGTTTGCCGTTTACGGTATGAACTAAAATAGCTGGTTCATGGTCTGATGGATAGTTAAAGTTTACTGATTGACCTTTTGGCAAGTCTTCTAGGTCAATGATTTCGACCTTATGAATTGTTTCCGTACCGTCATCCATCATTGCTTTTATTGAAAAAGGTATTGTCGCTAATCCTAATGTAACAGAAGCTCCTACCGCAGATTTCAAGAAGGATCTGCGGTTATATTTTAAGTCATCTTGACGATTTAAATTATCGACTAAGTTGATCATGTCATCTTTTTCATTGCTCGTATTTCTGTTTGGCATGTGAAACACTCCTTTCTTTAATCATATTAATCTGTATAAACACCAAAGAATTCAGGTACGTAATCCCATTTGTTTCCTTCTTTTGGTTTCTTACCTTCTACTAAATTCATTTGTGTACGTTTTCTTCGTAATGCTTGCATTTCGTCAAAATCAATGAAGCGAATTGCATCAGAAGGACAAACAGATGCACACATTGGTGCGATATCATATTTCGTTCTGTCGTAACACATATCACATTTGTACATTTTATTTTCTTCAAAATCGAACTTCGGAATCCCGAATGGACAGCCGAACGTACAGTTACGGCAACCGATACATTTTTCTTCCATGGCAGAAAGAACAACGCCTTCTTCTGTGATTTGAATCGCATTCGCTGGACAAACACGTGCACATGCTGGCTCTTTACATTGCATACAAAGCATCGGGTATGTTTGTCGGCTTTCCATAAAATCAACGTACTCTACATAGTTACGTTCTTTTCCACCGTGATCTCCACATTCGCGACATGCAGCTTGACACGCCCTACAACCGATACAGCGTTCAAACTCTAAATACATAATTTTATTCAAAACTGTTCGCCTCCTTTATTACAATTTTTCTATTTTAACGGAACACACTTTAAATTCTGGCATTCTAGACGTTGGATCTAGCGCTGGGTTTGTTAACTGATTAATAGATAACTCTTTACCCCAGTGATATGGTACAAATAACGTGTCTTTTCGAATCGCTTTTGTTAAACGGACATCCAATACCATTGTGGAACGTTTTGTTGTTAATCTAATTTTTTCACCGTTAGACATGTTGTATTGGCTTGCTAATTCTGGATGCATTTCTACGTAAGGCGTTGGACATTGTTCCATTAAGAAATCTACACGGCGAGTTTGGCTACCAGATAAATAATGGAATACAACACGACCAGTTGTTAAAATGAGTGGAAATTCTTTTGTTGGAGTTTCTGCTGGTTCTTGCCACTTCACTACAGCTAAGTTCGCTTTTCCATCTGGTGTACCGAACTTCTCTTTAAACATCGTTGGAGTACCTGGATGGTCTTCGGAAGGACATGGCCAAAATACACCATCCTCTTTATCAATACGCTCCCAAGTAATTCCGTAATAATCTGCTTTTCCGCCTTTTGTCGCTACTCGGAACTCTTCAAAGATTTCACGAGGGTTGTTGTAAGGGAATAGGTGACCTTTATCCATACGTTCTGCAATCATTTTTAAAATTTCCCAGTCAGGCTTCGACTCGCCGATTGGATCCACCACTTTACGAATGCGAATAACACGGCCTTCTAAGTTCGTTGTCGTTCCTTCATCTTCCGCCCATGAAGTAGCTGGTAACACAACATCAGCAAATTCAGCTGTTTCAGATAAGAAGAAATCACTAACAACCATAAAATCTAACTTTTTGAAAGCATCCCAAACGTACTCGTTTTTTGGTGCAGACACTGCAGGGTTACTGCAAATAACATGCATAGAGCGGATTTTTCCACTATGAATTTCGTCAAACATTTCAAAAGCAGAAACACCTGCTTTTGGCATTTCTTCTGGTTTGATTCCCCAGACACTTGAGATATATTTTACTGCTTCAGGATCGGCAATCTTTCTGTATCCTGGCAGAGCATCTGCTTTTTGTCCATGTTCACGGCCACCTTGACCGTTTCCTTGACCAGTAAAAGTTGCCACTCCAGAAGCGAACTTACCAATCTGCCCACGTAATAAAGCCATAGAACTATATAGTGATACGTTATCAACACCTTTTGTTTGTTGCTCTACACCACGTGCAAACATAACAACTGACCTTGGTGATTGACCGTAAATGTGTGCAGCCTTGATGATTTTTTCTTCGTCTACTCCAGTAATTTCGGATGTGTATTTAGGTGTGTATTTTCTAACTGATTCTTTTAATTCTTCATAGTTATTGCAACGCTCCGCAACATATTTCTCATCCACATAACCGTGTTCGATTAATAGATGCATCATTCCATTTGCTAAAGCTGAATCTGTGCCTGGCTTTAGGTCTAAATGAACGTCAGCTACACGAGCGGTTGGTACTTCACGAGGATCGACAACAATTAGTTTTGCACCTTTGTCTTTTGCTTTCCATAACCATTGAATGCTCGTTGGATGACATTCTGCCGTATTTGTACCAGCCATAAAGAAGCAATCGGAATGTTCTAATTCAGGCCATGGTAATGTTGATCCTCGGTCGATACCGAATGTTTTCATAAACCCACCAGCAGCAGAGCTCATACAGAAACGTCCGTTATAATCAATGTAGCGTGTTCCAAGTACTGCTCTTGCATACTTACCAACTAAGTAACATTTCTCATTTGTCATCGAAACGCCACCGAACACAGAAAGTGAATCTTTTCCATATTCTCTTTGTAGTTTTTTATAGTTTGTTTCTATTAAATCTAACGCTTCTTTCCACGTTGCTTTTACAAATTGGCCATTTTTCTTAATTAATGGTGTTGTAATTCGCTCTTCATGATCAATTGTTTGATAAGCCGTTACACCTTTTGGACACATTTTCCCCAACGTTACAGGCCAGTCATAACGTGGTTCTACTCCAACTACTTTTCCAGATTTCTCGTTTACACGTATATGCATTCCACATTGCATTCCACAATAACAGCAATGGGTTGTAATTAATTTCTCCCCTGGTTTGATTAAGTTTTTGACGCCTTCTTTTACTAAAAACTCACTCATTATAAGCTCCTCCCATCATTCTTCTCATCGTTTTTCGGTAAGTTATAAAAATCTTCGGAACGTTTTTTTCCAAAGCCTGATAAATGAATTCCATTGTTTGTTTGAACTGGGCTATACGGATCACCATTCGGTGCATCCATATTTAATTGCTTCATTACTCTTATGCGACGGCGACATGCCGGACAATAATCTGCTAAATATGTTCCATCTGCTAGTTTCAAATCAAAGTCTTGAGCACCTAGTATTTCTTTTACGTCAGAAATTTGATCGTCACTACTATACGTTGTTCCACATCTCGCACATGCTCTCGTGTCAACTTGAACTTCCTCTTGATAGTTCAGCGGTACTGCTGTTGCAAGCGGGCGGATTGGGAAGTGGAACAGTTTTCCGAATGGGAAGTAAACGAGCAATAAAACAACTGTTACTTGGTGTATTAACGTTAGGTAGTGGTGTAAAAACCCACCCATAAATTTATAAGATAAAGTTAAGACTAATCCGCTCACTGTTACAGCTAGTAAAAGGTATAACGGAAATAAGTCGAATTCGACACGTTGTGTTACTTTTACATCTTGTTCTTTAATGCGGCGGTAAAGCGCCATGGACACACCAGCTAGTACCATAAGTGCTGTAATGTTTAATCCGTTGTAGATTAATTCTGCAATAACACCACTTGCAGCCATTTTCATTGTCGGGATGTTGAACATGATTACTTGATAGGTTGTTGGGTCTACTAAATCGAATCGCAGCCAACCGAATGTTAGTCCAAATGTTATGGCAAAAGAACCAATACATCCCCATGCGATTAAAAAATGTTGAACCCCTCTCCATATGCCTCGTTTGAAAATAAATTTTTGAAGAATGATGTTATCAAATGCTGTTTTTAAAATAGATCGTATATTTCTTTGCTTTCTTTCTCTTGTTTTTAAGTTTTTGAAACTTCTCTTAATCACTTGATGTGTTGCTGGACGAATGAGCCATGAGCACATTCTTACGGTTATTCCAATGGCAAATATAATAGATGATAGAAAATAACCTAATAGAACAACATCGAAGTGAAGGAAACTATCTGTACTAAACCATGTCGTAAATAATAGAAACAATGATACGAAGAATGCATACATGCTTGTTTTTGAATAAAAGGATCTTTGGAACTCCACTTTTTTCACTCCCTTAAACTGAAGGCCACTACCTCCGCTTTATGTAACTTCATTCTAGCCTTATGAAAATATCCTGACTGTGATATAGGTCACAACTAAATATGACAGTTTTATGTCGTTGCTTATTAGCCCTCTAGGTTTCTAAGTTGTTGATGTTCACTACAGGCACTCGCTTTCCGCGGGCGGTCTCGTGAGCCTCCTCATCGCTCCGCTCTTGCGGGGTCTCACTTAACACGCTTTTCCCGCAGGAGTCTCGTACCTGTAGTGAACATCAACAATATACTCTTAAAATCAAATTGTTATTTTTCAAAAAAATAAAGACATCCCAAATTAAATAAACAAAATTTTCAAAGATAATTAACTTAATTATTTTTATTTAAAACATAGAGAAGATTGGAGCTGAAGGCACTTGACTCCTGCGGGACATAGAGGGAAGTGCGAGACCCCACAGGCGAAGTCGAGGAGTAGGTTTTTTCACGATAGTGAAAATAACCTTCCTTTTTCCCTCCCCCGGAGAGTCTTGTGCCTGCAGCGGAAATCAGCGGACAATTTAGTAAAGAAAAACAAGTACCCATAAATCCTTTAGAATTGACAACTTCGTGACGAGGTTAACTTTGTTTTTGATTTTGTGAGGAATGTCACATAAACGAACCCATGTAATCTTCTACAATTTACGTATAAGGAACAGCTTTATAAAAGAGAGGAAGATTAGATGAATACAAAACATGTCATTGCTATCGCTAGTGGAAAAGGAGGAGTAGGAAAATCAACTATTTCTGCAAACCTAGCTGTCAGCTTAGCTCGCTTAGGAAAGAATGTTGCTTTAGTAGATTTAGATATATACGGATTCAGCATTCCAAAAATGTTCTCGATTACAGCTAAACCAAAAACGTTTAATGGAAAGATCATTCCAGTAGAAGCAGAAGGCGTAAAAATTATGTCGATGGGCTTTTTAATTAAAGGAAATGAGCCAGTCGTTTGGCGCGGGCCAATGCTTGGAAAAATGATTGAACATTTTACGAGAGATGTTATTTGGGGAGAGCTTGACTACATGATCCTTGACTTACCTCCCGGAACAGGTGATATCGCATTAGATATGCATCACTATATTCCACAGAGTAAAGAAATTATTGTTACCACTCCGCATCCAACAGCAACTCATGTGGCAGAACGAGCAGGTGTAATGGCCCAAAAAGCAAACCACGATATTTTAGGAGTTATTGAAAATATGAGCTATTTTACCCCACCTGGAAGTGAAGAAAAGTATGCTCTTTTCGGTAAAGGTGGCGGTGAGAAGCTTGCTGAAATATTAAGCACAGATGTTATTGCACAATTACCGATTGAGGCACTAAGTGATGATGCCGAAGTGACTGCCATTTATAAAGAAGATTCTATCTTGTATATGCAATACAAACAGTTAGCGGAAAAGATTGACCAACTTTTAATGGGGTGATAAAAATGGTAAGGCCAAACAAGGTTAGCTTGTCACAGCCTTTCGATTCATTACACGAATTAATTCAACTTGTGCATCATACGGTGAAAGTGAAAAAAGGTAGCTTTCTTTTCCAAGAAGGCATGTCAGCTAGCGAAATTTATGTTATTAAAAACGGCAAAATACAAGTGAGTAAAGGGGCTGCTGATGGAAAAGAGTTAACATTACGAATATGTAGCAAAAATGAAATCGTCGGCGAACTTACTCTTTTCACCGAAGATCCAAAGTATTTGTTAAACGCAAAAGCAATGGAAGATTGTGAAGTAATGGTCGTGAAAAAAGATGTTCTAGAAGAAGAGTTCCTCCATAACAATCAACTAGCCTTTGAATTTATGAAATGGATGAGCGATCACTTTAGAAGAACACAAACAAAATTTAGAGATTTAATTATGCTAGGCAAAAAAGGCGCGTTATACAGCACACTTATTCGAATGACCAATAGTTACGGTGTCATGACTGCTAATGGCATTGTGATTGATATGCATTTAACCAATCAAGTGTTAGCAAACTTTTGCGGAACGACTAGAGAAAGTGTCAATCGAATGTTGTCTGAGTTGAAAAAAGATAAAATAGTTTCAATTCATCTGGGTAAAATTACAATTCTTGATATTGATTTCTTAAAGAAGGAAGTTAATTGTGAGAGTTGTCCGATAAAATACTGTACGATTGAATGAAGGCCAGCTGAGAAGCTGGTTTTTTTAGTGTTGCTAAAAATAGAGAATGGGAGATAACTATAGGCTTGCCTTTAACGTTCATTTTCATCATAGAAAAATTCAAAAAGTGAACATGAAGCGGTCTCTCACGTTCATTTTCACTAAAGAAAAACTCTAAAATGATCATGAAGCGGTCTTTCACATTCATTTTCACCAAAGAAAAACTCTAAAATGAACATGAAGCGGTCTCTCACGTTCATTTTCAAAAAAGAAAAACTCTAAAATGAACATGAAGCGGTCTTTCACATTCATTTTCAAAAAAGAAAAATTCTAAAATGAACATGAAGCGGTCTCTCACGTTCATTTTCACTAAATAAAAACTCTAAAATGAACATGAAGCGGTCTTTCACGTTCATTTTCACTAAATAAAAACTCTAAAATGATCATGAAGAAGTCTTTCACATTCATTTTCAAAAAAGAAAAATTCTAAAATGATCATGAAGAAGTCTTTCACATTCATTTTCAAAAAAGAAAAATTCTAAAATGAACATGAAGAGGTCTTTCACATTCATTTTCAAAAAAGAAAAATTCTAAAATGAACATGAAGAGGTCTTTCACATTCATTTTCAAAAAAGAAAAATTCTAAAATGAACATGAAGAGGTCTCTCAAGCTTATGTAACACAAAGAAAAGTAAAAATGAACTTTACATAAAAGAGGAATTAGAAGTATGTGAGAAAGTTTTTGTGATGAGAAAAAAATATAATCTGAAAGTAAAGTACCGATTGAACGACCGCTTCCCCTGCGGAAAGCGGTCATTCAATCGGCACGGTTTATATACCAAAACAAATGTACAACATTGCTATTTTGCTACTTTTTTCCCACGCATTGCCTCTGGAATGTACACACAATACGGTTCGCTTTCTAAATAGTCACCTGTTAATGCGTATGCTCGAGATCTTGATCCGCCACATACAAATCGGAATTCACATACGCCGCATTTTCCTTTATAAAGGTCAGGATTACGCAACTCTTTAAACAACGGTGACTCCCGATAAATTTCTGCTAACGGTTGCTCTCTAATGTTTCCTGCTTTTATCGGTAACAAGCCGCTTGGATATACATCTCCAATATGAGAAATAAATAGAAAGCCGTTTCCATCGTTTACTCCTTTAGGAGCTCTTCCTAATCCATCAATAGAACCTGTTAGTCCTTTAGTTAAAGCATGCTTATATTGAATGAGCTTTTCCGCATTCTGCGTTTCTTTTTTCTTTTGTTGAATAACAACACGACGATAATGTTGAGCCGCTGTTGTTTTTATATCAAACGGAACTCGCTTACTTGCTTCATATAACCAACGAAACACTTTTTCATGTTCAGCAGGAGAAATCATATCGGACTCTTTACCACGACCAGTTGGTACGAGGAAAAATACACTCCATAACACACATCCTAGTTTCTCCACGAGTTCAAGCATATCATCTAGAACATGTAAGTTATAATTAGAAATTACTGTATTGATTTGAATGGGAATCTCTAGTTCATGCAAATACGAAATAGCGTCCATCGTTAATTGAAATGACCCGCTCGTTCCGCGGAAGTGATCATGTATTTCAGCAGTTGGCCCATCTAAACTAAATGCCCAGCGTGATAACCCTACTTCTTTCGCTTTTTGTATCGCTTCTTTTGTTACATTCGGTGTTGCACTAGGTGTCATGGATACGCGAACACCTTTATCAATGGCATATTTGGCGATATCATATACGTCTGGCCTCATTAAAGGATCTCCGCCAGTAAACACAAGTAATGGATTTTTCATATCATATATTTGATCAATTAACTTTTTTCCTTCTTCAAACGTTATTTCTCTCGGGTCGCGCATGTATTGGGCTTCAGCTCGACAATGTAAACACTTTAGTTCACATGCCCTTGTTAATTCCCAAATGACAATAAACGGATCTTCGTTAAAATCTCTGTCCCACATAGCGTTTCCTCCCTCACTTTTATACTTTTATTGTAAAAGAACGAGGAAGGATAGTATGTGAGATGCATCACAATTTCTTCATGAGTCACAAACCTTTCATATTTATAAGATCCGTCTCCCGGTTAACATTTTGAAAGATATCATCCTGTATGTGTAATTGGTTTTCATTTAAATAAGTGACGTTTAAATCTTGTATGAATTCCATCATTTTTAGTTTGTCTTCTCTTAACTTCTTTTCTAAAATGGCCATAACGCTTGAGTAGTAAATCCCAACTAATGGCTGCACACGTCCGAAAGCATCTGGGAGGATAGCATCAACGTCTTTCGTTCGTTTATCAAGCATAATGTTCATCATCTTTTTAGAAAGTAGAGGCATATCACAAGGCAGAACAACATACCATTGTGAAGGAGCTCTTTTCATGCAGCTGTATATCCCAGCAAGTGGCCCTTTGCCGAGAAAAGGCGCTACATCTTCCACGATGTTTTTAAACCCTTTTGCTTGAAAAGTTGGAGTTAATATTGGAGAGCTACTTATAACCACTTCATTTGTCATTTCTTCCAGAATGTCTAAAGAGTACTCGTACATCTCCTTTTCGTTAAACTTGGCAAATGCTTTCGGACTGCCAAATCTACTAGACTTACCTCCAGACAACAAAATCCCTGTAACCTCGTTCACATGATCACTCCTTATATGTAAGTCGATTGTTTTAAAACAAATATTTTCGATATAGCTTTTTAGCAATAATAACGTTACAATAGGGTAAATAAACTTATGGTCGTTAAACTAATACAATTTTTAGAAAGTGGTGATCCAATGCCAGATAAAATATCTAAAGACTTAAAAGACTTTTTGCTCACTTTTGAAAAAACGCAAGAAATAAAAAAAGGTACTTACTTATTTCAAGAAGGTGTAGAAGCAAAAGAAATTTATGTCATTTTAGATGGCAAAATACAAATGAGTAAAATCACCCCAGACGGACAAGAATTAACAATGAGATTGTGCAGTAAGGACGATATTGTTGGGGAACTGACCCTATTTTGTTCTGGAGCTGTTTACATGCTTACTGCAAAAGTAATCGAATCAGGAAAAGTTGTCGTTGTACCAAAAGAAGCGCTAGAACAAAAACTTTCCGAAAGCAGCCACCTTGCTTTAGAATATATGAAATGGATGAGCAACCATTTTAGAAAAACACAAACGAAATTTCGCGACTTAGTATTGAACGGAAAAAAAGGCGCCCTATACTCCACGTTGATACGCATGACAAACAGTTACGGCATATTGAAAGAGAACGGCATACTAATAAATACTCCATTAACAAACCAAGAGCTCGCTAACTATTGTGGCACCTCTCGTGAAGTTGTAAACAGAATGCTAAGCGATTTAAAGAAAAACAATATTTTATCTATCGATAAAGGTAAAATTACCATCCATGATTTAGACTTTTTAAAACTAGAAATCAACTGCGAAGGTTGCCCTGTGGAACTTTGTAGTATTGACTAAGAGCAGAAAGGAAATAATTCTGCTCTTTTTATTTTTGCTATGTAACACCGCTGTTGATTTCCGTGCAAGCCTTAGCTTTCCGCGGGGTGGATGGAGCCTCCTCGGCTTCGCCTGTGGGGTCTCCCGGCCCCCGCTACTCCCGCAGGAGTCTCCGACTTGCACGGAAATCAACTGCTAGATAGGTATCTAGAATCATCTCAACCTTTAGCATAGCTTTATATAAATATAATGACTCCTATAAAAAAGAGGACAGAGTTAACAATCTCATAAATGCCGACTTTCATGACACTTACATTTTTACCGTGAAAATAAATAGCTCTTACTAAGCTTGGTAAGAATGCAAAAATAAAAGCTGCGTATCCGAGTATTGGTAGTCCAATTATTACTGCAATGTGATAACCCCATGATAAGTACTTATATGTTGAGCTGTTCTTCTCTCGGATCATTGTTTTCACGTAAAAAGTACTTCCCACAAAAAATAGTAAGCTTAATGTGAATAGCAGCCAAGCTGTTTCATCAAGTGTGTTCGTACCAAGGAAGTAACTTGCTAGACCTCCAATACAAAAAACGATAATGGCACTAAAATCGTTCCAAATGGCTCTCTCATTTTTTATTTTTGCAAAATAAGCATTAATAAAGAAAAATGGAATCATGCTTAATCCAAAATAAAATAAAGTTGGATTTTTGATAAGCGTTATAAGTAAAAATAGGATGGATGGAATAGCATAAATAATGGTCCATTTTAGATAAAGTTGAACTTTCTTCTTTTTTACTAACATGAGTAACGGATTGGTAGCTAAATATAAGAAAAACCAGCCAAGAAAAAGTGGAATATGATATATACTAGGCTTTCCAGCTATAACCCCTAATAAAAACGGAATAATCAACATTGCCCATGCTCCGTGCTGCTTTGGCATTAATGGTTTCATCTCTATCACCTCTTTGTTTTACTACCTTTATTATAAACTTTCACGATTAGGTTGTTTGTGATGTTCGTCACATTCCTTCAAATTAGTTTAAAGGGGAAGATGTAATAAAATTGACGCTAATATAAAATTCCTTTCTAGCTGTTGATTGGAGCGCAAGTCGGAGACTCCTGCGGGAGAAGCGGGGAGCGGGAGACCCCGCAGTCGCGAATGCGATGAGGAGGCTCCCGGCCCGCCCGCGGAAAGCGAAGATTTGCTCTCCAATCAACAGCGGTGTTTAGTTTATCATCTAAAAAGGCAAAAAAAAATGAGCCAGATTATCTGCTCATCTTTTCTTCTAGTTTTTGTTGGTTAATGGACGGTAATTGTGCATTCCATTTGTATTCTCTCGTTTTGAAAGCGATGATTGTTTTGTAAAAAAAATTAATATTTTTCATAAAAAGAACGAACATTGCAATTGCAAAAAATACGTGAATTGCCAGGATGGCCGGTTGTTGTGCAATTTGGTTCATGTTTGGATTTAAAGTAACAAGCCCGATGATCCAACTGAATAAAAACGTGTGAACCGAGTAAACTTTGAACAATAAAACAATAGATGCACCAGTTAATACATAACCTAGTGAGCAAATTTTTAATAGTAGGATGGATTTCTTTTCTATTTTAACGTTTTGAGCTTCAGACTCTTCTTGTAGTCGATAATCATGTTTCCAAATAAACGCCATAATCCCTATTGCAACGAATGTGTAGGGAGTAATAACCCACAGGATGATATCCATTATATTCACTTGTTTCACCCTTTTTCTTTTAAGTTACTTTTATTATAAGAGATGGGTCAGATGCTAACTGTGATATTAATCACTTTATGGCGAGAAAGTGAATTTTTTTCATACTTTTTAATACCGCTGTTGAATTCCACGCATATCTTCGCTTTCCGCGGGCGGGCCGGGAGCCTCCTCATCGCTCCGCTCTTGCGGGGTCTCCCGCTCCCCGCTTCTCCCGCAGGAGTCTCCGATATGCGTGGAATTCAACAGCTGAAAAGTAAACAAATTGAAACAATAAACATAAAAGCAACTATCAAAATAAAAAAACATTTTAATAATGAAGATGTTTTTGTTATAAGTTGAATGTTTCGTTTTAACTTGTGTTTCAATTCTTTTGATTTGTGTTTCAATCTGATTAGTTTCTGTTTCAATTTACTGCATTTGTGTTTCAATTTTCCTTGTGGACATAATTTAACTATGCTTGTGTTTCAATTAATAATATTTGTGTTTCAATCTAAAGCGTTTCTGTTTCAATCTTCCAACTTTGTGTTTCAATCCATCTTAACTAAAAAAACTACTGAACCTTAAAAGTACAGTAGTAGCTTCTATTCCTTGCTTACCCTCCACTCACAGGTGGGATGCATGCGACTATATCTCCTGCACGAACGACCATATTATCTGATGCAAACTCTTCGTTTACGGCGATCATTACTTGGTTCATGTTCGGTAGTCCATATTCTTTACTTAACAACTCTTTTAGTTGAGAAACAGTCATTTCCTCCATGTCTATGACTAACTTCTCTTTTCCATAAGCTTCTTGTAAAAAGGAAAATAATAAAATAGTAATCATTTCTCGATTCCCTCCGGTGCTCCATTAGGATAAGCGGTCTTTTCCAATTGGTCACCAATCCACATTTCGCCATCTTCCCAATGTTCTTTTTTCCAAATTGGCACGATCTGCTTAATACGCTCAATTGCATATTCGTTTGCTTCATAGGCATCTTTACGATGAGGTGTGGATACTGCGATAACAACGGCAATATCCGTGATGTCTAGGCGACCAATTCTGTGCGCAATGGCCACTTTTGCATCTACCCACTTTTCATTTATTTCATCTCCAATTTCGGCTAACTTTTTCTCTGCCATAGGAACATAAGCTTCGTATTTTAAATAAAGCGTTCGTTTTCCTTTTGTGAATTCGCGTACTGTGCCAATAAAGGTTGTAATGGCTCCTGCTTCACGACGCTCTACTTTTTTCACCAACTGCTCTACACTTATTGGTGCTGATACTATTTCAAACATTTTTCCCATTACTTAGATCCACTTCCTTCCCAATCCATTCTAATAACTTTTCTGTATCCGTAATATGGAAAACTGGTATTTCTTCCTTTATTTCTAAGTCTCCCCATACAACAACGGCAATTATGTCCGATAATTCTTTTAACAAATGTAAGTCTTGCTTACTTCTTAAAATAACTATTTTCGGGTATTTTTCTCGCTTATACCCTTCAACTATAACTGTCTCCGTACCAAGAAATTTGTAAAAAGATAAAATTCTCTCCAAGTTCCATCCACGACTATTGGAAACGAGTTGAATTCCACCAGATCCCTCCACCGTCGAAATCGTCGAACCTGCTTCCATATGTTTCAATGAATCTCTGCGCGGTCCATAATCAGGCGCTCCGCCGTGACCATGATGTTTGATTGTTGCAACTTCTAATCCCTTACACGTTAAACGACGTATTACGTTTTCCACTAGCGTTGTTTTTCCGCTATTTTGAAAGCCTACAATTTGAATAACTTTCATTCAGCTTCCTCTCCCCACGGCCACACGCTACCAGTTTCGTCTTCTAGTAATAATGCTTTGACTGCCATTCCTGTTTGAAAACCTCGTGTTCCTCCAGGTAAAACAATTAGAACATTTGCTCCAGAAAGAGATGTAACGACATTCGATTTATCTAAACCGCTAGGTCGAACTACTACTCTTCCACCCTCAAAAAATAGTGTTCCTCTTACAAACCTTGAGAATGGATTTGGTTTTGGGAAATCTTCGCCAAGTTCTGCCTCTACAGCTTGTAAATGTGGACTATCGGAAAATAACATCGTTCTGACAACCGGCCTTACAAACAATTCGTATCCAACAAAACAAGCGGAAGGATTACCAGATAGTCCGAACAATAGTTTTCCATTCCATTTTGCAACAGTTGTGACACTTCCAGGTCGCATTGCTACTTTATTGAAAAGCACATTAGCACCTAATTTTTCGTAAATGGCTGGCAAGTAGTCATAATCTCCTACAGAAACGCCGCCTGTTGTAATAAGCATATCTACTTGTGACAATGCATTTTTAACCGCCTCAAAACACGTGTCAAAGTCGTCTTCTAGTTTTCCAAAATATTTCGCAATTGCACCGCTTCGCTTTATTTGTCCTTGAACCATATAGGAGTTACTGTTTCTAATTTTTCCAGGTACTAACGGTTCCTCAACATCTAACAATTCTGTACCTGTTGCATACACACCAATGACTGGCTTTTTGGCTACTTGGACTTTTCCGTAACCGAATGTCGCTAAGAGCGCTTGTACACCAGGATTAATAGGTGTTCCTTTTTCTACTAAAGCTGTACCTTTTTTCGCATCTTCACCTTGAAAAGAAACATTGTCTCCTTGTTTAAAAGGTCTTTTAATGCTCATGTACTTTTTTCCGTCTTGCTCATATTCTTTCGTTAGCTCTAACATAACAACAGCGTTTGTAAAGGCTGGCATTTGTGCTCCGGTCATGATCCTCACTGCTTGTAATTTACCAATTTGCTTGGAAGAAACATAGCCCGCCCCTATTTCATCTACTATTTCAAATTCAACTGCATTTTGTCCGGAAGCTTCAATAGAATCTTCCGCTCGTATTGCAAAGCCATCATACGGTGATTTTGGAAAAGGTGGTACATCGTGGGTTGCCTTTAATGGTGCTGCTAAATACCGACCATAAGACTCTACTAAATCAACAGATTCAACTTTACCTTTTGGTGAAAATGGCATGATTCTTTTTACTGCTTCCCCTACTTGTATTGGTGTTCTTCTTTCTACCGGCATTTCATTCACTCCCTATATAAAAACTCGTTATGTTAAAGGTATCAAAGTCCATGAATCCGAAATGTGATATACGTCACACTTCACAAAAATGTGACATTTGCATCAAAATCAGCCTTAATTGTGTGATGCACGTCACACTCCAAGTTCAAAATTAAGGATAGGATAAAAGTGTAATAGAAAAAGAAATTGGAGGCGAAAGTAATGGCAAATGTATTTCATGAACAATCTAATGTAGGTGAAATTGTCGCGAAGTTTCCGAAAGCTGGTGACTACTTCAAGTCAGTCAGAATAGATTTTTGTTGCGGTGGGAACAGACCACTCATTGAAGCAATAAACGAACGTAACTTAGATTCAGAGGAAGTCATTAATGATATAAATACACTATACGAAGATGCTCAGCGTCGAAACGAAATCGGTGCAGATTGGCAATTGGCATCTTTTGAAGAAATTATTGATATCATCATTCAAAAACATCATCAATTTTTACAAGAAGAACTACCAGCACTTAGTCCTTATGTAACAAAAGTGTTAAGAGTACATGGGCATCACCAACCACACTTAGCAGAAATTCACTCGCTGTTCTATGAATTAAAGAAAGAATTAGAGCAACATACGATAAAAGAAGAAACGGTTATTTTCCCAGCTATTATGGAGGCAGAACGCACGGAAGTTTTACAAGCAACAGAAGAGCTTGCTAGTAAAATTAAAGAGTTAGAGGACGAGCACGATGCAGCAGGCGATATAATGAAACGTCTACGTGAAATTACAAATGATTTCCAACCACCTGAAGGAGCTTGTGGTACTTATCAATTAGTGTATCGCCGCTTAGCTGCCATTGAAGATGACCTATTCAATCATGTTCATTTAGAAAATAACGTATTGTTCCCGAAAGCACGTGATCGTTGGGCAATTTAATAGAGGAGTGAAATATCATGAATCAATGTGGCTTATTTCAACAAAGCGTACAAAATGTTCCACTGTGTGAAGCGCTTGGAATTTTAAAGGCGGAACACACTCCACTCAATGAAGCAAAGGCAAATTTGAACAGCATGGCCAGTCAGTTTTTAGAAGAAACAATGGAAGGCGATTATGCAGATGCGTTATTAACACTGCGTAAAGAAGTACAGTTATTTTTTGATAGTTTAAAAGTGCATTCCGAAAAAGAGGAAGGTATTCTTTTTCCGATGATGCATAAGTACATTGGAAAAGATTCTGGCCCGCTCGTTGTAATGGAATATGAACACGATGAAGCGAAACGAAACATAGTTAGCTTTTTGGAGGGTACTGATTTTATTCCTGAAACTATTACGGAGGAGAAGTTTCAGAAACTTGTCACTCATGTTAAGGAAGCATACGAGATTTTAACTGCGCATTTTATGAAGGAAGAAATGGTATTGTTTCCGATGGCGGAGCAATATTTAACAGTTGATGAAAAAACTGAACTATTATTGAAAGTGAAGTAAATGTTTTTTGAAAACGTGTGACTACTATTTCTCATTTTTATTCTCCTATGAAAAGGCTGGTGACATCTTATCACCAGCCTCTTTTTTATCCTAAAAATTGATAGTATAGTTTTTTTGCCTCTACGATGGAGTTCGTTCCGTGCACAAAGACTCTTCCATCTAGGAAGAAAACTAATCGATAGTTTGGTAAGTGTAGCGAGACTAAGTAAGGATTTGTATTTACTTTACCATGTGTTGAAAGTTTAGTAGCAAGCTGATTTAAGTCGACTTTCTCTTTTTTTGCTGGGCGAATTTGTACGGTGTTTCTCCCACATAGTGCTTCTGTTTTTGTTTCGTATTCATAGGACAAATAAGGGTAGGATCTATCTTTCCCGCATGAAGGACAGTGTTTGCTTTTTGCTTGTTGAACGCCCATGGTATAATGTTGATTTTTCCATACATCAAATGTGAATAAGCCTTTTCTTACAGCTTCCAAGTCTTCCACCAGCACCTTAAGCGCTTCAGCCACTTGATATGCAGCAACAATCTGTACTGCAGGGCTGATGATACCAACACTATCACATGTCATGCCGCTAGACGGTATTACTTTTAGCAAACAGTGTAGGCATGGTGTTTTTCCAGGTAGTATCGTATATGTCATGCCAAAACTACTAACACAAGAACCGTAAATCCAAGGGATAGAGTGTTTTTGTGCAATATCGTTAATAACTAGCCTCGTATCAAAGTTGTCCGTTCCATCTATTATTAAATCTATTCCACTTACTAACTCTTCTAAAGTGGAAGCCTGTACATCCATTATATATTCACGAACTTCTACCTCAGAATTCACTTCTTTTAATCTATTTTTAGCAGCAATTACTTTCGGTGTTTGCTGTTTTGCATCTTGTTCTTTGTAAAGTTGTTGGCGCTGTAAGTTGCTCCAGTCTACGTAATCCCTATCTACAATCGAAATTTCCCCAACACCTGCACGCACTAACATTTCCGCCGCAGCACTACCAAGCGCACCAGCTCCTACAATAAGTACATGCTTATGTTGCAATTTCTGTTGGCCTGTTTCTCCAATTGACTTAAATAATTGTTGCCGAGAATATCTCATCCATAATTCCCCCTGACTTACCTTTATTACATCACGATACACAATCTCAATCTGTGACGAACATCACAGATGGAAGTCTCACAGTTTGGTAACTTTATAATAAGATCTAAAATTTTTGAGGTGATTTCAGTGATTCCAAATAATAAGTTTACAAACGTTCAATTTGCTGTGTTAACAGTTAGTGATACAAGAACGGCAGATACAGACAAAAGTGGCCAAACGATTATGGAAATCGTTAAAAGTCATAATCATCGTATAGCCGATTACAAAATTGTAAAAGATGAGTTTGATTTAATTGTGGATGCTTTGAAGACTTGGTGTGGGGCTTCTTCAGAAATACAAGCCATCATTATTACAGGTGGCACTGGCTTCACACCAAGAGATGTAACATATGAAGCAGTGACAAGTGTGATTGAAAAAGAAATGACTGGATTTGGAGAACTGTTCCGCCATTTAAGTTTTGAAGAAATTGGAACAAGGGCAATGTTTAGTAGAGCAACAGCTGGAAGTCTAAATTATCGTGCCATTTATGCCCTGCCGGGGTCCACTAATGCTGTGAAATTAGGAACGGAAAAAGTAATCCTTCCATCCGTATCTCATTTTTTAGAGGAACTCATTCGAGTGAAATAACTATTTTTTAAGGAGTGTTGTATGCATGTCTACTTTTTCTCATTTTAATAAAGAAGGCAGACCTAAAATGGTCGATGTATCGACTAAAAATGAAACAAGTCGTAGTGCCATCGCTAGAAGTACAATTGTTTTTTCTGAAGAATTGTATGAAGCTATTCAAGCTGGCGGCGTGAAAAAAGGAGATCCATTGCAAACAGCTCAAATTGCTGGTGTAATGGCAGCTAAAAAAACGTGGGACATTATTCCGATGTGCCATCCGTTATTATTGCAAGGGATTGATTTTGGTTTTGATTATGAAAAAATGGAGGAAGGTTACGCTTTGAGAGTGGAAGCGATGGTTAGGTGCAACGGGAACACTGGCGTGGAGATGGAAGCATTAACAGCCGTTTCTGTCGCAGCACTTACGTTTTATGATATGTGTAAAGCTATTGATAAATCGATGGTGATTAAGGAAACGTTATTAGTGAAGAAAACAGGTGGGAAGAGCGGAGAGTATAATCATCCTGGGGTTTAATAGATAGAAAGAATGCACTTCTTAGATTCAAGAAGTGCATTTTTTTTGAAATCAATTCAAATTAGTATTATCAAGTTCATTTTTCTTTTTTGCTTTAGCCAAAATGAACTTGAGACGCCTTATCAAGTTCATCTCCACCTTTTTATCATACATAGATGAACTTCATCCCCCAATGTAAGACATCTCTATTTTTTTTCGTTGCTTTGCACTTTCTTCTGTTCGCTCTTCGGAGTAACGATCTGCCCTTTTCTCCCATATGCGTTTAATCATGTAAGTTAAGTATTCGTCTGATGCTCCTTCGCGTATAACATCTTTTAAGGAAGAACCTTCTGTTGCAAATAAGCAGTTATAAAACTTACCATCCGCTGAAAGTCTAGCACGTGTGCAACTAGAACAAAATGCTTCCGAAACAGATGTAATAAAACCGATTTGTGCATCTGTACCTTTATGACGGTATCTTTTCGCTACTTCTCCAAAATACGTTGGCTTTACTGGTTCTAACTCAAAGTGTTGAGATAGTATATCAAAAATTTCTTTTTTCGTAACAACGTAATCAAACTTCCAACCGTTTGAAGTACCAACGTCCATAAACTCAATAAAACGTAGTTGAACTCCAAGTTCTTTAAAGTATTTTGTCATCGGCACAATATGTTGGTCATTTAAACCTTTCTTCACAACCATATTTATCTTCACTTCAAGTCCTGCGTCTATTGCTGCTTGTATCCCTTTTAAGATTGGCTTAACACCAACACCACGGCCGTTTATCTTCTTGAATAGTTCCTCATCTAATGTATCAAGGCTTATGTTAACACGTTTTAATCCAGCTTCTGCAAGAGCTCTAGCTTGCTTTGGTAGGTGGACTCCGTTCGTTGTTAAGGCAACATCTTTTATACCTTCAATTGCATTCAATTGCTCGACTAATATTGGCAAGTCTTTTCTTAACAGTGGTTCTCCACCGGTTAGTCTTACTTTTTCGACACCAAATGTTGCAAGTATTTTTGTAATGCGAACAATCTCTTCAAAACTTAACAGCTCTTTTTCTTGTAGAAAAGGAAAATCTGGGCCGAAAAGTTCTGCTGGCATACAATATGCACATCTAAAATTACATTGGTCTGTAACAGAGATACGGATATCGCGCATCGGTCTTTTCAATTGATCTTTTAATGTTTGTATCATTTCGCCCATTTCACATCTCTCCAAGCTTTTTTGATACTTTTATTGTAAGCCCGGTGCCTCGAACGTTCTGTGACATACATCACACCGGAAGCAAAAGGTATATTCTTGTGAAGAGATTGTGAACTATATAATAAAATAATTTAGATGTATTACTAAGTGTTGATGTTTGCGGAAGGTGCTCGCTTTCCGCGGGTGGTCTCGGGAGCCTCCTCAGTGCTCCGCACTTCCGGGGTCTCCCTTGACGCACTTTCCCCGCAGGAGTCTCCCACCTTCCGCAAACATCAACTTAATTAATCAATAACTTTTTTACTAATCCTATTAAAAAGACCCTACGTCCATTAGACATAAGGTCAATCTCTAAATTAACATTTCACTTCTGCATTTTTTCTTGCGTAGTAGTACCAAGTAACTCCTAAGCTGATAACATAGTAACCGATTAAAATGTATAGGGCCATATCGACTGCACCTGTTGTATCTACAGACCAACCGAATATTTTCGGTATCAAAAATGCACCATAGGCTGCAATGGCTGCTGTGAAGCCAAGTACTGGTGCTGCTTCTTTTTCTGGGAAAATAAACGGAATCATACGGAATGTTGAACCGTTTGCAATACCAGTCGTAGTGAAAAGAATGAGGAACATAATTAAGAAACCAGTAAAGTTATTTTGATTAACAAAATAGATAACTCCAAATGTAGCTGCAATCATAATAACAATATCCCAAAATGTGACGATTGCTCCACCTAGTTTGTCAGATAGCCAACCACCGACAGGACGGATTAATGCTCCAAGTAAAGGACCAATGAATGCTAAATGAACAACGTTTAGATCTGCAAACTCCGTTTTTAATAAAAGCGGAAATGCTGCTGCATAACCGATGAAAGAACCGAAACACATTGTGTAAAGCCATGTCATAATCCATGTATGCTTTCTTTTGAAAATAACAGATTGTGCTTTGAAAGATTGTTTCGCAGAAGGAATATTATCCATTCCGAACATCGCTGCAATTACTACGATGATAATTGGTACTACCCAGATAAAGGCTGCATTCTGGATCCAAACTGTTGATCCAGTTGCTGTCGTTTGGTTTGCTCCACCAATTGCACCGAACACACCTAACGTAATAATAATAGGTGTTAAAAACTGAACAGCACTTACCCCTAAGTTTCCGATACCTGCATTAATTCCAAGAGCTGCCCCTTTTGCTTTTTTCGGATAAAAGAAACTTATATTAGCCATGGAGGAAGAAAAATTACCTCCACCAAAACCACAAAGTGCAGCTAGAATGGCCATTGTTGTAAAAGAAGTTTCAGGATTTTGCACTGCAATTCCTATTCCGATTGCTGGAATTAGTAACGTTGTTGTGGAGAATATTGTCCAATTTTTCCCACCAAATATACCTGGCATGAATGTGTAAAAAATACGTAATGTTGCCCCAGTTAATCCTGGGAGAGCTGCTAAAGTGAATAACTCACTCGAAGTAAACGCAAAACCTACGTCGTTAAGACGAACTGCAACAACCGACCAGATTTGCCATACTGCAAACGCTAAAAATAAAGCTGGAACAGAGATAGAAAGATTTCTCCTTGCATGTCGCTTCCCTTCTTTCTCCCAAAATTGTTCGTTTTCTGGATTCCAGTCTTTTCCGATTCTTGCCACTATTATGACCTCCTCTAACTTCCTTGTTTGAAAGGATGTTTATTGTAAGACTACTAAAAAGAATAAATTAACAGTATTCGTTGAAATTCACTAAAAATTGCGAGACTCCTGCGGAAAAACGAGCCAATCGGGACCCCGCAGGAACGAGGAGGCTCGATGGTTCGTCCGCGGAAAGCGAGCGAATTTTAGTGAATTTCAACATTATGTTTAATGCACTTTTATCATAAAAAAAGGAAAGCGTTGGAGATGTGACATTTGATACACTATTTAGATGGTTCAAAAAGTCTTCACAATTGGTTTATGTTGAGGAGATTTTCTTATGTTGTGTGAGTTTCATCACAGTAATAAATTCCACTAACCTTTACACTTATTCATAGCATGATTGATTAGGAAGGTGAGTGTTATGTTTACGGTTACGGTGACGTCTAAGAATAATATAAATATAGATAGTGTAATGCGAAAGCTAGGATGGACTAGTTTTAACGGTGAATATTCAAGAGTTTTAGATTATGGGAAAAAATTAATTACAATGAAATTAGATGCAGAAAATGATCGTACGTTAATCGGAGAATTTGCTCAAAATTTATCCATGAAAGAATATAAAGCGATTAATGGGTGGTTAAAAGAAATCTTATTAGCATTGGACGGTATGGTGAATGATGAGAATAGTAAACTAGGCTATTTAGCTGATGGCAGTCCCGCTTGTATTTTGACAAATTGGGAGAAGTGGGATACTTTTTTAATAAAAGCTCGTTTGCGTTCTCTTGAAGGAAAGAAAGTAATGGCGCTAGACCCTTCTGGGGAAATGTTAATTGAAGGTTTGTTAGTAGAATACAGCTCTTCTGTTGATGAAAAAGATGGCTCTTTATCTATATCTTCTTGTACGGTTATTACTTTGTTTGGTGAGCGTACCGTAAATGGAGAAGGATTGGCGATTGAAGCTGTATATGAGTGATAAAATTAACCCCAACCTCGAACGAACAACGAGATTGGGGTTTTGTATTTTTCTAGATTAAACTATATATTTCTGTGCTTCTAGCACACCAGCAGCGATTTCGCGTTTTTTCGCGATTACGTTGATTGGTGTGTGGCGAGTAAATTTACGTAGAGCGGACATCATCATACGTAATGTGTCACCTTGCTCTGTTGCAACAAGCGTTTCTTTTGAATCTGCTTCGATTTCGTTAAACGCTTCTTGGCAAAATACTTGTGTGTAAAGAATTTTTTGTTTTGCTTTTTCTTCGCCAACTTTTTTAATTGCTTTTTCTGTACGTAAGACAACAGATTCCATTGCGTATACGTTGCTAATGATGTCTGCAATATTGTGTAGTAGCTCTTGCTCTTTTTCAAGTGCTTTTCCGTACTTCTGAGCAACTAAGCCTGTTAGTAAGATTCCCATTTTCTTTGCATTCTTTACTAAATACTTTTCTTGCTCTAATACGCCGTCGCCTACTTCTTCTGGCATTAGCATCATTAATTCTTCTTGTAAGCCCATTGCCTTTTGAATTAAAGGCAGCTCGCCTTTTAATGCTTTACGAAGGAAAGTGCCTGGCACTAATAAGCGGTTGATTTCGTTTGTACCTTCAAAAATTCGGTTAATACGAGAGTCACGATACATTCTTTCAATCTCGTATTCTGCCATAAAGCCATATCCACCGTGGATTTGAACGCCTTCATCGGCAACATAGTCTAATGTTTCTGAACCGAATACTTTGTTTAAGGAACACTCAATTGCATATTCAGCAATTGCGTTTGCTACTGCTTTCGGGTCTTTCTCTTGTTCTGGTGTTAAACGACCTTGATTATCTTCATATAAACCTACTGTACGGTATACAGAACTTTCCGCTGCGTATGTTTTCGTTGCCATGTTTGCAATTTTTTCTTGAATTAATGAGAACTTTGCAATCGGTGTTTTGAATTGTTGACGTTGGTTTGCATATGTTGCTGAAAGCTCGATACCACGCTTAGATCCACCAACAACTCCTACTGCTAACTTGTATCGACCGATATTTAAAATATTGAATGCGATAACGTGTCCGCGCCCTACTTCACCTAATAAGTTTTCTTTGGGTACAACTGCATCTTCTAAAATTAATGTACGAGTAGAAGACCCTTTAATACCCATTTTCTTTTCTTCTGGTCCAACAGAAACGCCATCAAATTTACGTTCTACGATGAATGCAGAGAAGTGCTCCCCGTCTACTTTTGCATAAACTACGAATACGTCAGCAAAACCAGCGTTTGTAATCCATTGTTTTTCACCGTTTAATACGTAGTGAGTGCCCTCGTCGTTTAGCTTAGCAGTTGTCTTTGCACCTAATGCGTCTGAACCTGAACCTGGCTCTGTTAATGCGTAAGCTGCTAACCATTCACCTGTTGCTAACTTTGGAAGGTATTTATGTTTTTGCTCCTCGTTTCCAAAAAGTACGATTGGTAATGATCCAATTCCTACGTGTGCTCCGTAAGATAATGAGAATCCTCCTGCACGTGAGAATTTTTCTGTAATTAAAGAAGAACTAATTTTGTCTAATCCGAATCCACCGTACTCTTCTGGCACGTCAGCTCCTAATAGTCCAAGCTCTCCAGCTTCTTTTAATAGTTTGACAGAAATGTCAAAGTTGTGATGTTCGATTTCTTCTAGGTTTGGAACTACTTCGTTTACGACGAATTCTTCCGTAGTTTTCGCAATTAGTTTATGTTCATCTGAGAAATCTTCTGGTGTGAAAACTTTCTCGCAATCAATATCATCTAATAAAAAGCTTCCGCCTTTTACAACATTTTCTAACGTATTAGACATGGTAAATCCCCCTTGGTTTGTAGTTTAGCAAGAGAGTCTGTTTGCCCTCTTTCTAATAAACTATTTCTAAGACCGCTGTTGATTTCCGTGCAAGGCTTCGCTTTCCGCGGGCGGGAAAAAGGAAGGTTATTTTCACTGTCGTGAAAAAACCTACTCCTCGACGCATTCGCGTCTGTGGGGTCTCCCGTCTCCCGCTTCTCCCGCAGGAGTCTCCGCCTTGCACGGAAATCAACCGCTATTTCTTACTAATAAACAACATTAAGATTTAACAAAGTCAAAACTATGCTAAAAGTTCAAATACTCCTGCGGCACCCATACCGCCGCCGATACACATGCTGACAAGGCCGAATTGTTCGTTACGGCGTTTCATTTCGTGTAAAAGTGTTAATGTTAGCTTGCTTCCCGTACATCCTAGTGGATGACCTAAAGCGATAGCTCCACCGTTTACGTTTACTTTTTCTTCATCTATATTTAGCTCTCGCATTACTTGAATTGCTTGAGATGCAAATGCTTCGTTTAATTCGATAAGCCCAATATCGGAAAGTTCTAGACCTGCTATCTTTAATGCTTTTGGAATGGCAACAACTGGACCAATTCCCATTACTTCTGGTGGTACTCCACCAACAGCAAACGAACGGAATTTTGCAATTGGCTTTAGACCAAGCGCTTCTGCTCTTTCGCGCTCCATAACTAGAACAGATGCTGCTCCGTCGCTTGTTTGTGAGGAGTTACCTGCTGTGACAGATCCTTTTACATTGAATGCTGGACGTAGTTTTGCTAGTATTTCCATGTTTGTGCCTGCGCGTACTCCTTCGTCTTGGCTAAAGGTGAAAGAGTTTGTTTTCACTTTATTATCTGAACCAATTTGATTAATATTCACATCTACTGGTACGATTTCATCCACAAATCTACCTTCTGCGATTGCTGCAGCAGCTTTTTGATGACTGCGTACAGCAAATGCGTCTTGGTCTTCACGGCTCACACCATATTTATTTGCTACTTGTTCTGCCGTGTGGCCCATGCTCATGTAATATTCAGGTGCAGAATCTACTAATCTTGCATTTGGTCGAACTGTATGGCCAACCATAGGGACCATGCTCATCGATTCCGCTCCACCCGCAATGATTGTTTCTGAATGGCCCAACATAATTCTTTCTGCAGCATAAGCGATGGTTTGTAAACCAGATGAACAATATCGGTTAATCGTAATGGCAGGAACGCTAGATGGTAGGCCAGCTAGCCCTCCAATATTACGTGCCATGTTCAAACCCTGTTCTGCTTCTGGCATCGCACATCCAAAAATTAAGTCATCTATTGGTCCGTCATAGCCACTCGCTCTTCTTAACGTTTCTCTTACTACTAGTGCCCCTAAATCATCAGGTCTCACCGTTACAAGTGACCCCTTCTTTGATCTACCGACTGGCGTTCTCGCACCAGCTACAATAACAGCTTCTTTAAACAAATTGCTCCCCTCGCTTTTCAAATAAATTTATATGTTAGTTTCTTAATGGTTTTCCTTTAACAAGCATGTGTTGCATTCTTTGTTGGGATTTGAATTCTCCTACTAAGCTTAAGAATGCCTCACGTTCGATATCTAATAAATACTGTTCATCCACAAGTGTGCCGTATGGAACTTTCCCTCCAGCAATCACATTGGCTAGTTTGGAAGCAATTTTTAAATCATGCTCGGAAATGTAGCCAGAGTAGTGCATGTTGTGTGCTCCAAGCATTAACGTGGCGTATCCAGTTTCACCTGTTACTGGCACTTTTTTACGAACAGGTGGATTGTATCCAACTTCGTGTAAACGCAGCACAGATTGTTTTGCATCGTGAATGAGGTGATCTCCATTCATGCTGATGCCGTCATTGCTGCTTAAGAAATGTAAGTCGCGTGCTTCCGCAGCAGATGTTGAAACTTTGGCTGTTGCAATCGTTTCAAACACTTTGTTTGCTACTTTTTGCAAGTCATAATCTAATCCTTCTGGCATCGAGTTTAAGTGCTTTAAGTAAAGCTCTTTGTTTCCGCCTCCACCAGGGATTAGACCAACTCCAACTTCTACTAAGCCCATATATGTTTCACTTGAAGCTTGGATGGAAGAAGTCGGTAAGCTGATTTCCGTACCGCCACCTAGTGTCATACCGAATGTTGCTGCAACAACTGGCTTGTTACTATATTTGATTTTTTGCATCGCATTTTGGAAATGACGGACAACCATATCAATTTCAAAATAGTTGTCATCTTGTGCTTCCATTAAAATCATCGCTAAGTTGGCACCAACGCAGAAGTTCTTTCCTTGGTTTCCAATTACAAGACCTTTATAGTTTTTATCCACTTCCTCTAGCGCTTGGCCTACCATTTGTAAGATGTCTAAGCCGATGGCATTGTTAGGTGAAGTGAATTCTAGTAATGCCACATCGTCACCGATGTCAATTAGGCTTGCACCACTATTTTTCTTAATAACACGGTTTTGCTCTTTCAAAGATTTTAAGTGAATAACTTTCTTATTTTGTTCTAAAAGTTTGTATTCACCATTATCGTAGAAAGAAACTGTACCGTTATCTTTTTTATAGAAAGAGCGGTTCCCATTAGCTAGGAATTCATCAACCCAAGCTGGAACTTTAATACCGTCTTCTTTCATTTTTAAAACAGATTCTTCTATCCCAATTGCATCCCACGTTTCGAATGGGCCATGTTCCCAACCGAAGCCCCATTTCATCGCTTGGTCAATCGCAACGATATCGTCTGCAATTTCTCCTAGTAAGTCTGCGGAATAGCTTAATACCGGAGCTAATATTTTCCAAAGTAAGTTGCTAGCGCGGTCATCTTCATATACAAGCGCTTTCATTTTGTTACTAAAACCTTTTGCTTGTTTGCTTGCTTCCGTTGCTGCTGTTTTTAATTTTTTGCGTGGCTCATATTCTAATGTTTCGTAGTTTAATTCTAAAATTTCTTTTCCTTGTTTTAAGTAGAAGCCTTGCCCAGACTTACTTCCAAGCCAACCGTTGTCACGCATTTTTAACATAAAGTCGTCTACACGGAATACTTCTTTCTCGGCACCTTCTACTTTTTCAAACACGTTGTTGGCAACATGAATGAATGTGTCTAGGCCGACTACATCTAATGTACGGAAAGTAGCACTTTTCGGACGTCCAATCGCAGGTCCAGTAATGGAATCAACTTCCCCGACACTATATCCGCCTTCTAACATTTCTTTTACGGTTACTAGTAAGCCATAAGTACCGATGCGGTTAGCGATAAAGTTCGGTGTATCTTTTGCAAATACAATTCCTTTACCTAAAACATCCTCACCGAAAACTTTCATGAATTGTACAACTTCATTGTCTGTTTTCGCTGTCGGAATTACTTCTAACAATTTTAAGTATCGTGGTGGGTTGAAAAAGTGTGTTCCAAGGAAGTGCTTTTGGAAGTCTCCGGAACGACCTTCTGCCATTGCTTCAATGGATATTCCAGACGTATTGGAACTGATAATACTACCTGGTTTACGGTGTTGATCTACTTTTTCAAATAACTGCTTTTTAATTTCAAGGTTTTCGACAATAACTTCAATTACCCAGTCACAGTCTTTTAACTTGGATAGGTCGTCTTCTAAGTTTCCTGCTTCAATAAGTTGAAGATTGGATTTCGTTGTTAATGGAGCTGGCTTTTGTTTTAATAATTTTTGTAGAGATGTATTGGTTATACGATTACGTACTGATTTATCTTGAAGCGATAGTCCTTTTTGCTCTTCTTCTGGAGTTAACTTATTCGGAACAATGTCTAACAGTAGTGTTGGAATTCCAACATTCGCAAGCACAGCTGCAATTCCAGATCCCATCACACCCGATCCAATTACTGCTGCTTTATTAATACGACGTTTCATTCTTCCTCCCCCTTAGGCTTTTTGTTTTGGCACTTCTTTTAATTGAGTCAGCTTCATAATTTATGATTACTAAACGAACCGTCATTATGAGATTGTTTTACTTACAAGGTATTCATTCAATTTCGTATGTAGTAGTGAATAGTGAAGATGTACTCACTTTAAAACGTCAGTTGAATGAACACTCATTCATTTTTATGACAAAAAAATTTAAATCCTTACAAGATGTTCCTTTGTCTTTAACTATAAAACATTTTTTAAATTTTCGCAATATATAAACATCATAATATTTCGAAAAATATACTTTCCTATTAATTAAAGAAATAGATACGGTACTAACTGTTGATGATAGCACGAGGTACTCGCTTTCCGCTAGTGGCAAAAAGGAAGGTTGTTTTCACTGTCGTGAAAAAACCTACTCCTCGACGCTCTAGCGCCTGCGGGGTCTCCCTTGACACACTTCTCCCGCTGGACAAGGAAGGCTGCGACGTCGATACATCGCACGAAGAAAATGTGGTAGTATTTTCGAGGAGTCTCGCACCTCGTGCTATCATCAACTTCATTGGTAATTATATTAATTGCGTAAAACTAACCATTTTAAATTATATTCTCTAATTTTCCAAGGAAAGCGGAGGCTTGTGCTACAATCAACAGCGGTTTCCAAATAATAAATGTATTAGTCATATTTAAGTCACTAATTGGAGAATTTATAATTGGAGGTGATTACTAATGGCACGGATGAAAAAACAACCTTCTCAAGCAGCGAAAAGTGCAGCTAGTGTAAAAGGAAACGCTGGTCCTACTAACGAAATGGACATGGCCGGTAAAAAAACAAGTCAAAATCAACAATATAAAAAGCATAATATGCAGGACTGAATTTTATGAACCAACTTCTATTCTTATAGGAGTTGGTTCTTTTTATGCATTTATCTTACCAATTTTGTACAAACTAAAGGAAGAGTTGAATAGATATACGATGACTTAATTTTTATAAGGGATGATAAAAGAAATGGAACATAAAGTTCAACTAACTTCTTCCGAAATAAGCTCAATATGGTCAAGTTATTTATATAACACGATGGCTTCTTGTATCATGAAGCATTTTGAAGTAACCGCAGAAGATGAAAGAGTTAAAACTATCGTTACAAAAGCTATCACTATTACAGAAGAGCGAATTGCTCTTCTACAAAATCTATTTACAAACGAAAACATGATAAAACCGGATGGATTTACCGAAAAAGATGTTCATTTACACGCACCCAGATTGTACACTGATTTGTTTTACATACAATACATTTACCATTCATTAAAATCAGGTATGATGTTACAGAGTAGTAAATTAGCTCAATCGACAAGAAAAGATGTACGTGATATGTTTCAACTTTTTCTTCATAAGTCCGTACAACTTTACCAAGAACTTGTTGACCTTATGCTAGAGATGGGGATTTACAATCGAACGCCATCTATGAATATGCCGAAAGAACATAGTTTTATCCAGTCTAATGACTTTTTCACAAAAAAAAGACCGCTTACTGCAATGGAGCTCTCCGAACTTGGATTAAACATTGAAACAAATTTTATCGGAAAATTATTATTGATGGGATTTTCACAAACGACAAAAACAAAAAAGATTAAAAATTTCTTCCATAGAGGTGTAAAAATCGCCGAAGATAACATTATACAATTAACTGACGTACTAATAAAAAATAAAACCGAGGTCCCATCATCGGGGGCAAGTATCGTTACCGATTCAACAGAGCCTGCTTACTCTGAAAAGCTCATGCTTTTTCACGTAGACACGTTAAACTCTATTGGTATGTCTAATTTCAGTTTATCATTAGCTTCGAGTACCAGAAATGATTTAGGCGTATTGTTCGGGAAGTTAATAGCGGTAGCTACTAAATATTCGCGGGACGGAGCCGATTTGCTTATTGAAAAAGGATGTTATGAAGAGCCACCTATGACAGTAAACAGGGATCATTTATTGAAGTGATATTCTCTTTAAAATTAGTTGAGTTAGCCTGGACTAAGACATGCTCGGGAAAAGCGAAGCATTGTTCGAAATCAACGTGGTCTTTAAATAGCTGTCAAAATAAAAAAGATGAGAGTCTGCAAGAAGCAATCTCTCATCTTTATTTTATTTCTTTATAATACCTTTTAACACGAATGCAACGTTTGCTGGGCGCTCTGCTAAGCGGCGCATAAAGTATCCGTACCAGTCTGTTCCGTATGGTACGTAAACACGCATTTTATAGCCTTCTTTTACAAGCTCTAATTGGCGCTCTTCGCGAATACCATATAACATTTGGAATTCGAATTGGTCGTTTGGAATGTTGTGTTCTTTTACAATTTGCTTTGTATATTCAATCATTGCGTCATCATGTGTCGCAACAGCTGTGTAGTTTCCATTTAATAAGTGCATTTTGATAATTTTTTTGAAATTGTCGTCTACGTCTTTCTTTTCTGGATAAGCAACTTCAGGTGACTCTTTGTATGCACCTTTAACAAGACGAAGGTTTGGCTTATATTGGTTTAAGTCTTCCATGTCTGAAACCGTTCTATATAAGTAAGATTGTATAACTGTTCCAACGTTTTCATAGTCTTCACGAAGCTTTTTAAAGACTTGAATCGTTTTTTCACAACGAGTATAGTCTTCCATGTCGATTGTAACGAATACGCCATTTTCTTTTGCCGCATCTAAAATACGACGCATGTTAGCCATAACGATTTCATCGGAAATGTCTAGACCCATAGATGTCATTTTTAAAGAAAGCTGTGAATCTAACTTTTGGCTTCCGATTGCACGAATTGCTTCAATAGAGTTGTCCGCCATTTCGTTTGCTTCTGCTTCTGTATCAATGAACTCTCCTAAATAGTCGATTGTTACACATAGATTTTTGCTGTTTAAGTCTTGAATGGCTTTAACTGCTTGGTCAATTGTTTCTCCAGCAACAAATCGACCAGCTCCAAAGCGTAATCCGTACTTTTTTGCTAGTTTCGTTAACGATTTGTTTTTTGATAAAAATAAGAAGGTATTGCGCATTAATTGTTCCATTATAAAAAACCTCCCGTACTCCTCTAAGATGTGTTCTCTTTTTTGAAGGCTCTGTTAAACACCGCTGTTGATTTCCGTGCAAGTCTCCGCTTTCCGCGGGCGTGGCTGGAGCCTCCTCGGCTTCGCCTGTGGGGTCTCCAGTCCCCCGCTACTCCCGCAGGAGTCTACGACTTGCACGGAAATCAACCGCTAGAAAGGAATAAAAATCAAACATATCCTTTAACAAAGCCATTTTGAAAATGTATAGTAAACGCTTTCACGTGTGTCTCAATTAAAATAGCCAAACTAATTCTATCATCTTTTTCGGGCGTTGAATACAAGAAAATGTCGATATTATGAAGAATTTGTCTAATTTTTTTCTGGTATTTTTTTTACTTCAGTCACTAAAAATTCACGGGGGGAACGGAATAGTTTTTGTGCAAGTGGACAAATTACAAATGATTAAGAGAATTTTAAAATGTAGGATTACTATACGAAAAACGATTGTTGTACACATTATATTTAAGTGGTGTTGAAGTGAAACACTAATAAAACTTCTATACATAATGCTTAACTTTCGTTTTTCACTAAACGAACCGATGATTAAATTAATTCAATTTTAAATTGGGAGGTTTTTTTATGCAACAACAACCAGCGCAGCAACCAAACATGTCGCAGCAGCAAGCGATTTTTCAACAGCCACCTGACGTTGTAACGACAAAGGATTCTTTATATTTAACAGATATGATGTCATGGAATTTACTTGCGATGAAAAAAGCTCACTTTTTTGCTCAACAATGCCAAGACCAAGAAATAAAACAAGCAATTGATAAAGTAGGACAAATGCACCAACGCCACTATGAAAAGATATTAAGTCACTGTAAGAGTTCGAATCTTCAACAAGCACCACTACAATAGAAAGGGGCTGAATAAGGATGAAACAAGGGAAAATTCAAAATCCAGAATCACAAGTGGCAAAAACACCAGAAATGAATGATCGTGATTTTATAAACGATATGTTAGCAACGGAAAAGTATATGACGGATGCATATTGTACGGCATTAAATGAGGCAAGTAACCAACATATCTATTCTGACTTGTTAGCCATTTTTACAGAAACGCAAAACAGCCAACGTGAACTGTATAACCTGATGTTCCAACAAGGTTGGTACAGCTTAGAGCAAGCAGATGCACAGAAGATGCAGCAAACAGAGCAGCAATTTCAAGGATATACAAATCAGTTTCCTTATGGGAGTGGCGGGATGATGCAGTAGGTTGTTTAATAAAATTGTGGCGAGTCGGGGTAGAAACTGTTTGCCTCGACTTGATTTTAACCAAATAAGGAGCTTTTTCTTTTTTTTGATGGAAAAAGCTATTTTTGTATAAATTGTTAGAGGAAATTAGTGATTTTACCTATACGTGTATATGTGTTTTTACCTAGATTAGTTAATTTGTGTGCGGCTAGATTTATTTTTCGATCGCCTATCACGCTTTGTGTGCACCTGAGGCTAAAAGTAGTGCACCAAGTCATATTTTTTGTGCGCCTAGAGCGGATTTTTGTGCTTCTAGCAAAAATATACCCCCCCCCTTGCTTTTTTAATGTCCGCAAGTTGCTCAACTAGGTCAGCATCTCTTTGTATATCCGTTAGCGAATATTTCCTCTAATAAAAAAACACGACTTACAATAATAAGCCGCGTGTACATAAATATTCTATTTACTTCTTTGCCCTATGTTCTTCGTTTAATTGCTTAATTTCAGAAATAAGAGACATCATTTCTTGCTTTGCATCTGGGTATTGGTCATTCCAATGTTTGGCCAATGGCGGCATCGATTTCGCGATATATGTGTAAAGTACCCAAGCTTTTACTTTTTCTTTACGCTCCTCCGTACTTTCTCCTAGTAATAACTCCGTGTACTTTTCTAATAAACCATCTAGTTGTTGCTCGAATTTTTCAGACATGCTAAACGCTCCCTTCTATTTGTTTCCATTATAGAAGAACAGATTAAGCATTACAACGTAGCGGGCACGTTTTACAATGAGTTGCTTTTTCATTCGTTTCAAAATGAATGATTAGAAAAAGCACTCTTTTAAAACTTAAATGTTGCAAAAAACGGTGAAGTATACGAAGTAAGCGATGCTGTCTCTTTACCCAACTTGAACTTCATCGGCCTTTTGAAGTTCATCTGCTTCTATTTTCCTTAACCAATTTGAACTTCATCGGCAGCATCTCTAATAGTTTCCTTACCATTTCACATACCACTTCTTTTACATACAAGCAGGAAAATGACATATAAATGAATAATAGATTAGTAGTTGAACGAAAAGGAGAGGAACACACATGTCAAACACTCCACTTATAGTAAAGAAAAAATCAATCTGGACTAATTTTTTACTTTTTATATTTTTACTTATTTCCTTGCTCTTTTTAACATTATACTTATTACCTCTCACCACCGATTTATCAGACAAACCATTTTTCGAAAGTGACCGACCACTTGTCATCGCTCATCAAGGTGGAGAACATTTGGCACCATCTAATACAATAGCGGCATTTCAACAAGCAGTTGAAATGGGTGTCGACGTGCTAGAAACGGATATTCATATTTCAAAAGATGGCCATTTAGTAGCCATTCATGACCCTACTGTTGATCGAACAACTGATGGCACAGGCGTTGTGGCGGAGATGACTTTAGAAGAGCTTCAACGGTTAGATGCAGGGAATTATTTTGTTGATTTAGAAGGGAATCGTAGTTACCAAGGTCAAGGTGTTTACATTCCAACGGTAGAAGAGTTGTTCCAGCACTTCGGTCATATGCGATGGGAGATCGAGATTAAAGATGATAACCCTCCAGAGAGAATGAAGGAAATCGCTGAAAAGTTATGGCTCCTTATCGAGAAGTATAATATGGAAGATAAAGTGTTAATTGCTTCTTTTGATCAAAAAATAATAGATACGTTTAACTCTTTCGCCAAAGGTAGAGTGGCCCTTGCAGGCGGAAAGCAGGAAATTACGAAGTTCGTTATTCTTCATAAGTTAATGGCTCGCAATGCTTATTTTACAAAAGTGGATGCATTCCAAATTCCACGCAAAAACAGTGGAATCGATTTAACATCAAAGCGATTAATTAGGGACGCAAATAGAAACGGAGTACATTTACATTATTGGACGATAAATGAGAAAGAAGAAATGAGACGTCTTTTAGAAAATGGGGCCAATGGGATTATTACGGATCGACCGGATCTTTTGTTGGAGCTTCTTAGCGAAATGGGATATTAAAAAAGGTGTAGCCATCAAATACATGGCTACACCCTTTACCTTATTTAATACTCTCAGATGAGATAACTTCTCCGTCTTCATCCATAATTTCAACAGTTAATGTGTAACGTTGACCATTTTGATTAGCCGGGATTTTTACAAACTCTGAGAAAACAAACTCACTTTCACCATCTATCGAAATTATTTCTTCCACATTATGTTTAACTCTTCCATGTTTATCTACTAATTGAACAGTAATAGTAAAGTTCTTTTGCGCTCTAATGTTATTTCGTACCGTCGCATGAACATCTAGTTCTAACTTACGTCTTAACTCCGATACTTCACTACCATCTTTCATTACAAAGTTTGTAACTGCCTCACTTTTCATTTCTGGTTCTTCGTAAATTTCTATAAACTCATGGTTTTTTCCATTTCGCATACCAGGCTGTGAAAAATATGGAGATAAGTCACCTGTAATTCTAACTAACTTTCCTAAATTATCGGGATTAGAAACTAAGTTTAATTCAGTTCTAGTAATTGTATTAGGTAATTGAACAGGTAACATTTTCGACGGGTCTCTTTCATCTGGACTGTCCGCTATTAAAATATTGGTTGCAATTGTAAATGGTCCATCAAGGTTACCGTCCCCTATTGAGTTATTTAACCCACTAGTTCCAACGATATACCCTTGAACTCTTCCTTCTCCATTATTGTTTGCAATAGCTTCTGTTACCGAAACAACTCCTGCTGGTAAATCACCTGGGTCGCCCGGATCAGGTGATTGTTCACCAGAGATAGTAATTCTTGAACCTTCTACATAATCAACTGGTCCATCTTGTTGCGTAACATAAGCTACAACAGCTTCCCATACTTTTCCGTGGTTTTCTCCTACAAGCTCGTTTCCTAAATTGTAGAAACCGCGTCCGTGCATGAAGTCATTGTAGGCAACTGTTAATTCCGTAGAATCGGAAAGTTCATTTCCTTCTACATCTGTAACCTTCACTTCTACGAATTTACCATTCTCTTTCACTAATTCATAATGTATTCCAGATACTTGAACATCTATTCCATTGTGATAGGTCGATTGTTCTAAGAAAACTTCTTTTAAACGTTTCACAGTTGTTTTGGTTACTACCACTTCATTTTTAAATTGGTCTAACATTTCAATTTGCCCATCTGTAATATTTCCAGCAGCGATGTTACCAGAAACTGATGAATTATTTAACACGCCAATATCTGCACCAGTAACTTCACGAACGGAATCCGTATAAAGGTTACCTAAACTAGAATCACCTTTTGTGTTGCTTGCAGAAGATAATCCTTTTTCTGTTGTACCAATAACATTCCCAATTGGTGGTGCAGACGTAGATACTTCTATCGTAATTCTTTGATTGTTTGTGTAGTTAATTTTTTGACCATTCCTTGTTAATTCTTCAGCAAAATTTATCATCGCATGAGTCATGAAGCCAGATTTTGCTTCTAATACTGTACCTTCAAAGTTATAACCAGAACCACCCGTTCCAATATAATCTCCTACTGCAACAACATATTTCTCGTCGTCTTTAATCGGTTCGCCATTTACAAAAAGTTCTGCTGTAATATATTGACCAACATTGTTCGTAATAATTTTGTATGTTAAACCAGCAGTCTGTAAATCTACTCGATTACGGCCATCACGTGTATACGAGTATCTGATAACTTCTTTAATAGCCGCTCCAGTCATTTCAATTTTCATAATCTCGTTTGCAAATGGTTCAATTGTATAAATATCAAATTTGGTTATATCGCCTGCATTAATATTTGCACGTAAACCACCGTTATTCGTTAAAGCAATGTCTGATTGTGTTTGAAATAATATTGCATCTGTCCAAAAGTTACCTAACGAAGAGTCTCCGTTCCCACTTCTGTTTAAGCCTGTTTCGGTCTCACCAATGACCACACCAAGTAGTTCGTCCATCTCTGCATTATAAGCATCTACTTTTGCCTGAACTGCTTCATCTACTTCTGATAGATTAGCAACTCTTTGCAAAAAGCCTTCTACATTTACTACTTCTTTTGTTACGTCGTTTAACTTTATTGTTAGATTACCAACGTTCTCCGCATTACCGCCAGTTTGAACAATCGGAGTACCATTTACTTCTCTCGGGCTTGTTAATGTTGTGTGAGAATGCCCTCCAATGATCACATCAAAGAAATCAACTGCTTCTGCAAGTTTAATATCTTCTGAGTAACCGTGGTGTGTTAAGGCAATAAGTACATCCACTTCGTCTCGTAAACTTTCGTAATTTAAAGCTGTTTCAATTACATTTGGAAATTCTATTCCTACAACGTTTGCTGGAGCTGTTGCAGGTGGTGTTTGTGATAAAGATAGTACACCTACTGTAAATCCTTCGAATTCAAAAATTTGGTATGGATCAGGCTGTTCCATTTCAACTGGTGTTTCTCTAATAATGGTGTTAGCGCTTAACCATGAAAAATTCGATTCATTGATACGCTTCACCATTTCCGCTTGACCGTAATCAAAATCGTGGTTTCCGATAGTCATGGCATCAAGTCCCATATCGTTTAATAAATCAACAATTGGGGCACCATATTTCAAATCTACTACTGGGTTACCACTAAAGATATCACCAGCATCTAAATATAAGGAGTGAGTTGCATTAGATCTTTGTTCGTTAATATAAGCTGCTATTTTTCCAAAATCATTGATCTTAGCATGAAGATCATTCGTATGTAGCACCTTCAGTTCGATTACATTATCATTTGATTCAGTACTATTTGCGGATGCAAATGTTGCTCCAATCGAACCGAATAATGAATAAAATAACATGGAAAAAACGAGAATAATAGAATATATTTTTCTATTACTTTTGACAAAAGAATTCATTGTATCCCTCCTGAAATTGTTTTCGACACACAACTACATAGTAAGGAAATATTGTTTGCATTTCATTAAAAAATTGTAAAAAAATCGTAAAACTAGCAAGAATAATTAGAAAGAACCTGTTGTCTAACATCCAACTTCATTACTATTCATCTATAAAAACAAATAGTTGTTCCTATAAAGTAAAATTATGAACATAGGCAGGCGAATTATTGCATTGGACAGTTTATTCATGACAAAGTATGCTAAATAGAAAAAATATGGATAGGAGAATGTAAAATGAAAATAAGTATAAACGGAATGCCTATCGAATTATTTTCAGGAGCAAAAATAAAACACGCCTTATTAAAGACAGATGAAAAATTATACAAAAAAGTAGTTTCTGGAGAAGCCGTTGTCCAAGACCAAGAAGGCAACGAAACAGAAATAAATGGTGCTGTGGGAGATGGATTTTCTTACTTTGTTGTAGATAAAAAATAGACACGAGGCTGGGAAAAACCCAGAGAATTAAATGGAAGTGGCCTGTAAGAAATTTTTTTGTTATAGCGGGCCTCTACTTATTGATGAAACAAAGGTATTATCCGATATGAAAGAAAGTCCTTGAAGCACTCTCTACAAAAGAACTTCATCAGCCTTATGAAGTTCAACTACATCCAATTTTTTATGCCAGATGAACTTCATCGGCCTTATGAAGTTCAACTACATCCAATTTTTTATGCCAGATGAACTTCTTCAGCCTTATGAAGTTCAACTGCATCCAATTTTTTATGCCAGATGAACTTCATTGGCCTTATGAAGTTCAATTACATCCAATTTTTTATGCCAGATGAACTTCTTCAGCCTTATGAAGTTCAATTACATCCAATTTTTTATGCCAGATGAACTTCTTCAGCCTTATGAAGTTCAACTACATCCAATTTTTTAATGCCAGATGAACTTCTTCAGCCTTATGAAGTTCAACTACATCCAATTTTTTATGCCAGATGAACTTCATCGGCCTTTTTGCCCCAGCCTCGCCTTTATTAAAAATTCACTTATATTTTCTTAAAAATGCGCTTATTCCATAGTAAATAGAAGAGGCAATGACCCATCCATCCGAACGCTTATCCCCAAACTTAAAAGGTATTAAATTAGATAAGGCAATCCATATATTAAAAGAAATAAACAACGTAAAAAAGTACACATTTTCTCTAGTAATAAAAGGGATGGATGCAAAGATCAATAGGATATTAAGAGTCGGACCACCTAGCGAAATTAGTGCTTGTTGAAGATAGGAAAGCTTGCCATCCTCGTCATTTGTTGAATACCCACCAAACATGTAAATCTTGTTTATTTCGACACTTGTGCCTAAAATGCTAAATTGGAAGACTGGGCTGCCCATCCCAAGTACGATTCTAGTTTTTTTTACGTGAAAAATTCTTGCCACTACTACGTGCCCAAGCTCATGAACCAAGTGAATGAAAGGTATTCCAATAAGTAGAAAAAGGATGAACTCTATCATGTAACGAACCTTTTATCCTTTACTTTTCGGAAAGTAACTATGCTTTTTCACACCAGTCGTTTCCGCTACAAAAGAAGCTTCTATTACGGCACTCGGGTCTATATTTAACACAACTTGTTTAAGTTTCAAATACATAAAGCGGTTTGTAATACAGTAAATCATCTTTCTATGCTCACCAGTAAATCCACCTTCTCCATGCAGAAAAGTAATACGAGCATCAATCTCTTCCATTAATGCTTCCGCAATTTCATCTGGTATATCGGAAATAATCATAACAGATTTACCTTGATTTAAGCCATCTAATAAGAAATCAATAATTTTTGATACTATGTAAAAAATAGCTAGTGAAAACATCGCTTGTTCTAATGAAAAGACAAAGGCAACCATCGTTAAAATAACAGCATTTATTGCTAGCAAAAATGTACTAATGGAAATACCGTAATGTCGATGGAACCATACGGCTAACATTTCTGTTCCGTCAATAGCTCCCCCATACTTCACGACAATCCCTACACCTGTCCCTAAAGTAAGCCCACCATATAAAACGATTAATACTTCAGAAGAAGTGATAGCTGCTTTTGGCGCTAAATAAATGAGGGCAAACGTTGTTATAACATTGGCGTAAAGTGTTCGAACAACAAATTGTTTCCCAACATCTTTTGCAGTAAATATAAGGATTGGTAAGTTAAATCCGAGGAAAATGAGCCATATTGGAACGTTAAATAAATTTTTCCCCATAATGGCAAGTGCTGTAACTCCTCCGTCAACCAACTTGTTAGGTGCTAATATTAGTTCTAAACCAATCGCTACCAATATGGAGCCGACTGTTAATAACAAATACTCGAAAAATATTTTCAAAGACCATCACCCTGTCTATAAATATGTTATTTCTATTATACATGATGGGGGAGAAATCTTTTCATTAAGGCTCAAAAAAATTGCCCCTAATTATGTTAGGAGCAATAATAGTGAAATTATCTAATTGCACAACGGTTCGGTCCTATTTCCATTTCACGTTGTTTTTCCGCATCAGGATGGATTTTCCCCATATTCATCTCTCGTATTTCTTGATAAGAGTTTGGCTGTGGAGGTAAGTTTTCCGTAACTGCTTTTCTAAATTCACCTTCATCTTGGATGTTAAGGCCATGGTTTTCGTTATAAAGATCCTTAAGCTTTTTGGCGACACTGCCATCTTCATTCATTTCTCCAATGCCCATAAAGTGAGCTGGTAATACGAGAAGCTCATCTGTTAAATCTTTATAACGCTCATACAGAGTCGTTCTTAAATCACCAACCCAATCTTCTGCCTTACCTGCAAGATCTGGTCTACCAATGGAGTCGATGAATAGAATATCGCCTGTTAATAAATATTGGTCATCTACTACAAACGAAGTACTTCCAATGGTGTGACCTGGTGAATAAACGGCTTTAACCGTTGTATTACCAACTGTAAACTCATCGCCATCTTGTAATGGTTTGTATTCGAACTGCACATCATCTGCATCCTTCGGTGGGAGATAATAGGTTGCTTGATGATTTTCAGCAAACTGTCTACCACCCGAAATGTGATCGGCGTGTAGATGCGTATCAAAGACATGTGTAATCTTCATGTTGTTTTCTTTTACAAAAGATTCATACTGGTCAATCATTCGATTCGTGTCTATGATAGCACCTTCACCATTCGAGTCAATGATATAAGATAAGCAGCCTTTTCCAATCCGAACAAATTGATAAATAGCTCCACCGTTTTTCAGCTCTCCAACTTTTATTGGCTCTAGATGCTCACTCCAAGCTTTCATACCACCTTCTACGGAAAATATGTTATCATATCCAGCTTTTACAATTTGTTCCGCTACCATTAGGGACGAACCACCTTTTGCACATACAACGTAGATTGGTTCACCTTTTGGTAGTTTGTCTTCTATCGAGTCTATTCCTTCCAACAAGTCAAAATATGGGGTGTTAATAATGTGCACATTTCGCCCTTCTATTTTCCAATCGTCAAATGCATCGGTTGGTCGAACGTCTAGTATAAAAAGTTTTTCGTGATTTAGGACCTTGCTCGTTAGTTCTTTTACGGAAATATCTTTTACTGACATTTTATTCCCTCCATACTAAAGCTTTTCTACTTTCCTTACTATACCCAGTATGGAATGAAAAAACGCTTTTTTAGGCGATAAAATATAAAAGAAATACTAGGAAAACTGTCGCAATTATTATGGTCATAAAAATAATTAATTTGAAGGAAGAATGGAAGGTTTGTGTATTGATGTTCTTCCTATTTCGAAAATAAATGATGGTGGATAACAGTAGGGTCGCAAGTCCAATAAAGATAGAAAATACGCTAATGGAGATAGCTATTCTATCATTTAAGATTGATTGAAGGTCTGTGTTAAAGTGCAGGGAGGTTGCTAAAAAGCCGATACCGATGATGGCAATGGCTGTACGAACCCAGGCCAAATACGTTCTTTCGTTTGCTAAATGTTGTTGAATATATTTAGATTCTTCGGTTGTGTTTTGATTCATCTTGCTCTCTCCTTACGGAAAACAAAAGTAGACCAGGATGTAATTAACTAGTCTCTTGTGTTTAATATATAAACCGTTCCTTTCCGCTACAGGCACTTGCTTTCCGCGGGGAGCGACGTGAGCCTCCTCGGCGTCCCGCCTGTGGGGTCTCACGCTTCGCTCTATTTCCCGCAGGAGTCAAGTGCCTTCCGCTCCAATCCACTTTAGTTAGAACATTAGAACATAATACGGAAATTAAAGAACTTTACAAAAAAGAAACTTTATATTTAATTTGTTATTTTTTCTAGTTCTCCTGTATCAACATGGAATAGGCAGCCTGATATTTGTACGCCGGTACCATATTTCACGTAAACAGGATGTTGTTTTAGTTTTTCTACTTGAGAAAGGACATTGTATTTTGTAAGTTCGTCGACGGTTAACTTTTCTGTTTCATTTGTTTTTTCTGGCAGACTGTCTCTTACACCTTTTATCCAGCCTCTTAGTTCTTCTTCATCGTTTTCGTTCCAAGCTGCTTTTACGCCACCGCAGTCTGTGTGGCCTTTTACTACTATTTTTTTTACTTTTAAGTGCTTTAATGCATAATAAAGACTTGCTGATAAGCTTTCATCTTCTAGGTTCACTTGGTTTGCGATGTTACGGTGTACAAACATTTCTCCTAAAGAAGTTTGGGTAATGACAGAAGGACTTACCCTTGAATCACTGCAAGAAATAAGAAAATATTCTGGTGTTTGGCCTTTTTTCAACTCATCAAAAAAGTTCGGGTTTTCTTTTTTTACTTTTTCAATAAACAATTTATTTCTATCCCGTAAATCTAGTTGTTCCATTGATTACACCTCTTTTCTTTCAATGGCATTTACTGCATGATCAATGGATAAGAACTCATATTTACCTTGATACTTTTCATCCCAATGAGCTTTTTGAAGCACATCTCGTACTGGCCCTTTCACGCTTGCTAATAAGAAGGTTACGCCAGCTTTATCATAAGAATCAATAATTTCCTCTAAAGCATGTATGGCAACTGCATCTATAGAGTTAACACCACTAAAGTCTAAAACAACCCATTTTATTTTTGGTTGGTCGCCGATTCGTTGAATTAACTTATCTTCTAAATAGGACATGTTTGCAAAGTATAGGGAAGCGTCTACACGATACAGTAAAACATTTTCATTTATTTTAGCATCCGGATAGCGAATGATATTACGGTACACATTTTCTTTCTCTAATAAACCTATTTCTGCGACATGTGGGTAGGCACTTCTTCCAATGAAAAGGATTAATGAGAAGGCAATTCCTACTAAGATTCCTTCCTCGATTCCAAGAATTAATGTTCCAGCAAAAGTAATCACCCACGTCCAACCGTCTAACGCGCGAACTTGGAATAAGTGTTTCGCTTCTTTGAAATCAATTAAGCTGTATACAGCGACCATAATAATTGCTGCTAATACTGAGTTTGGCAGGAAGTAGAATAAGTCCGTGAAAAATAACAATGTTAATACGATTAGTGCCGCACTAATGATACTAGCTAATGGTGTTCTTGCACCTGATTGGTAATTTACTGCGGATCTTGAGAATCCACCTGTTACAGGGTAAGCAGAGAAGAAAGAACCAGCAACGTTTGCTAATCCTAAACCAATAAGCTCTTTATTTGGAACTACTTTATATTTTTCTTTTGCAGCTATCGCTTTTGCCATCGCGATCGATTCCATAAAACCAATTAAAGAAATGGTGATTGCGATTGGTAATAATGCAATTACTGATTCTAAACTAAACATAGGTAAGGAGAATGTAGGTAATCCACTTGGTACTTCTCCAACAATCTTTACTCCAACTCTTTCTAATTGAAAGAAGTAGACAACTAATATAGTCGATACGACTACAACTAGTGGGGCTGGGATTTTTGGCATTACTTTTTTGAACAATACTAAAGTAATGATACTTAAAATACCTATTGCAAAAGTTGTTGGATTAATTTCTGCTACTCTAGTTATAGCTTCAAACAAAATTTTGAACACATCTTTATCAGCCTCTAGCTTCACACCTAATAGATGCTTTAATTGACTAAGACCAATAATGATAGCGGCAGCTGAAGTAAATGCACTAATAACAGCATGTGAGATAAAATTAACTAAAAATCCAAGCTTAAGTACTCCCATTAAAAATTGTATAAGTCCAATCATCAACATGAGTAGCAGTACGAGTGAAATATACTCTTGTGATCCTGGTTCAGCTAAGAGGGAAACTCCAGATAATACTAATAAAGACACCATCGCGACTGGACCTACAGCAAGCTGACGAGACGTCCCGAATAGTGCGTATATGATTAGCGGTATAGTAGATGCGTATAGCCCGATTACTGGTGGTAAGCCAGCTAACATCGCATAGGCCATCCCTTGTGGAATTAACATAATCGCAACAATTAATCCCGCTTGCATATCTCCTGATAGGTCGCCTTTTTTATAATTTGGTATCCATTCAAAGGCTGGAATCCACTTTTTCAACATTGTGCACACTCTCCTTTCTTAGTGAAAAACAACAATTAATTTGTAACCAGTAAAAGGGAACCAGCTTTGGCCCCCTTAAACATTTATTTTGGTTGGAACAATGCTTACATTCTGTTTTTGAGTATGGCGTTGTATTGCTGCCTATTAACCCTTTTTGATCCAGAATGTAAACACGTCACCATTTTCTTCATGATTTAATAATTCGTGTCCACCAGCTTTTGCCCAAGCAGTTAAGTCGTTCTTTGCACCTTTATCAGTTGTTAAGATTTCTAATACTTGACCTGATTCTAATTCGTTCATAGCCTTTTTTGTTCTAACGATTGGCATTGGACATGCTAATCCTTTTGCGTCTAATACTTTATCTGCGTTCATTTTAAATTCCTCCAGTAGTTTAATATTTTGTTTCTTTTCTAAAAGATTGTTGTTTTAAGGAGATAAATCTAATCCGTTCCTTTCCGCTGCAGGAACCTGTTTTCCGCGGGTTGTCTAGTTCCAGGCGCTTGCTCCATACAAAACTTCCCTCTCCTCCAGTCGATAAGTCAACATCGGTTTACTCCTCTCGTCGTAAACCGTGTTTCCTTTATCTCGCTGCGGAGCGGTCCAGTTTTGATGGAGCAGACCGAGCGCCTTGCAAATTTCGATGAGCGACGTGAGCCTCCTGTGTTCCGCCTGCGGAGTCTCACGCTTCGCTCTATGTCCCGCAGGAGTAAGGTTCCTTCCGCTCCAATCCACTCATGGTTAATAAAGAAATTGGAAAGCAATAAACTTAGAAATATTACCTATTTTTTTATTCTGTGTGGTGAACCGCACAACGATTCGGTCCGATTTCTAATTCTTGCATTTTGACTTGATCAGCTTGCTCGACACCGCGGTTAATCGCTACTATTTCTTCGAAGTTAGGTGGTTTTACAGAGCTTGCTGATTTTTCTACGTTGTTTAAAAATTCTTCTTTTGGTGTTGTAAACATTTTCTCGTTACGAGTACGGATGCTCCCTAAAGTATCCCCTATAAACCCTTTATCATTTAACTCACTGTTTAAGTCAGCATAGTGACCTGGTAAAACAATTACGTCATCCGCTATTTCTGCTACTTTCGTATGCACTGTATCATAAAGGTCATTTGCCCATTCTCTCACTTTATTTCCTAAATCTGGGCGACCTAATCCACTTACAAAAATGGTATCTCCTGAGAATAGTAATTTGTTATTTACGAAAAATGATACACTTCCTGGTGTGTGACCTGGTGTTTTTACAGCTAAAACTTCTAGTGTCACTTTGTTAAATTCGATTTTCTCGAAATTTTCAAGTGCATTGAAGTCAAAAACGGCACCTTCGCTCTTCATTAAATAATAGTTTGCATCCGTTTGCTCTGCTAATAACTTGCCACCTGAAATGTGGTCAGCATGTAAATGTGAATCTACGATATGAGTGATTTTTGCATTGTGGGCTGCTGCCGCTTCTGTGTACTCACTTAAGAAGCGGGATGGATCCACGATTAACGCTTCATCGTCAGATACTACCATGTAAGATAAACATCCTTTACCTACACGAATAAATTGATATACTTCAATATTATCGTCTGCATATACTTTTGCTTTATGCAAATGTTCGCTCCATGCTTTCATTCCATCTTCTGAAGTAGATACACGGTCAAAGCCTGCTTCGGCTAATTGTTCTGCTACAAATACGGCCGACCCACCTTTTGCACAAATAACTACTACTTCTTTATCTTTCGGGATTTTGTCAGCTATTGGCTCAATACCGTCGATCAATTCGAAATATGGTACGTTTAAGTATTCGAAGTTTTCTCCTTCTACTTTCCAGTCTTGAAAGTCTGTTTCGTTACGAACGTCTAAAATGAAGGTGTTTTCTTTGTTTAATACTTTTTCTGTTAATTCTTTAGCTGTAATTAACTTTGCTGTTGTTGTCATTTTTTGGCCTCCTTAGCTTATCTATTTAAAGCTTCTACGATTCCGTTTGGGTCGAAGCCTAGGATCCATTTTCCGTTTACGTTTGTTTGAGGTACTCCCATTTGACCAGTTTCGTTTACTAGTTGTTGCATTAAGTGAGGATTGTTTTCTACATTGACTTCTTCAAATGGAATATTTTTATCAATTAAGAAATTTTTTAACATAACACAATATGGACAACGGTTAGTTGTATAAGTTGTAATTTTATTCATGGAGTATTCCTCCTAAAAGTTGAAATAAGTTTTGTTATTTCCATGTACCCATAGGGGTATAAAAATAAGTAAAAAAATATAATGTACTGAAGGGGTGGTGTTCCTACTGGAGTAAATTCCCCAGCAGGAACTCTTCCCTACTATAAATAGTTATTATCCATGTACCGCACAACGGTTTGGACCAACTTCCATGTCACGTTGCTCATCATCAGATGGGTTAATTTTACCCATGTTTGTTTCACGAATTTCCACGTAAGCATTTGGCTGTGGTGGTAAGTTTTCAGAAACTAATTTACGGAATTCTTCTTCGTCTTCAATGTTTAGACCTGCATTGTTTTCGAATAAATCACCTAAGCGTGCTGCTACTAATCCACCTTCACCTACTTCAGACATGTTTCCGAAGTGAGCAGGTAAAACGACTAAATCATAAGATAACTCTTTGTAACGTGTATATAACGTTTCACGTAAATCTGCAACCCAATCTTGTGCTTTCCCAGCTAAGTCAGGACGACCGATTGACTCTACGAAAAGAATATCACCAGTTAATAAATATTGGTTATCTACTACGAAAGAAGTACTTCCAATTGTATGACCAGGAGAGTAAATAGCTTGTACTTGAACTTTCGTGTCTCCAACCGTAATTTCAACACCGTCTTCTAATTTTTCATATGCAAACGTAACCTCTTCTGCATCTTTTGGTGGTAACCAATAAGTTGCATTTGTAGCTTCACGGATTTTACGTCCACCAGAAATGTGATCCGCATGTAAATGTGTATCTGCTACGTGAACAATTTTTAACCCTTTTTCTTCAACGAAGCTAATATACTGGTCTACCATACGAGTAGAGTCAATAATCATTGCTTCACCTTTTGATTCTACAAGGTACGATAAGCAACCTTTACCGATTCGTACGAATTGGTATAATGTACCGCCATCTTTTAGGTCTGCCACTTTTACAGGCTCTAAATACTCACTCCAAGCCTTCATACCACCTTGTAAGTAAGAAACATTTTTCACTCCTGCTTCTACTAACATCTCACCAACAAAAATAGAGGAACCTTCTTTCGCACATACTACTAAAACATTTTCAGTTGGAATGTCAGTTAAAAACGCTTCTACACCATCCATTAAATCAAAGTAAGGAATATTTTTATGTTCAACTGTCGATCCTTCGATTTTCCAGTTAGTGAAATCCTCTGTATTACGTACATCTAAAATAAATAATGGCTCATTGTTTAAGATTTTTTTCGTTACATCTTTTGAATTCATTGCGTTTAACATGGTTGATATACCCCCTGTAGTATGTTTTGAGTTAAAAAAATTTATAAGATTAAGCTGTTGGTCCTTCCCACTTGCTCATACCAGGAACAACATTAAATACGTTTGTAAAACCTTTTTCTGATAGTGTTTTTGCTGCTAAGTCACTGCGAGTTCCTGTACGACATACTATATAGATCATCGCATCTTTGTTCACTGTGTTTGCTAATTCTTCTAATTCACCTAATGGCATCGATAAAGCACCTGGAATATGACCAAAAGCGAATTCAGCTGGTTCACGTACGTCAATTACCACTACATCTTCGTTTAATTTCGCTTCTAATTCTTCATTGTTTACAACGTGTGGATATGTTTGCTCTTGCTTTTCTTCCTCAGCAGTTGCTTTGCGAATATAATGCTTTAATACATCGCCTTCTTCTGTTGTACCTAAATATTGGTGACCAATTCTGTCAGCCCAAGCTTTTATATCCGCTTTAGATCCTTTATCGGTTGCAACTACTTCTAATACTTCTCCTGCATTAATTGTATCAATTGCTTTTTTTGTTTTTACGATCGGCATTGGACAAGCCATACCTTTAGCATCTAACGTTAAGTTTACTTTCATTATGAATACATCCCCTTACTTGTATAGGTATATTTTTCTGAAAAAAATATAGTTTAATAACCAAAACTAAAATCATATTAGCATTCTATATATAGTACACTTTTACCTAAAGACTAACAGCTAATAACTAACCACTACATCGCCTTCCCAGTCTAACATTCCACCAACCATGTTCGTTACGTTAAAACCTTGTGAAGTTAAGAACATTGTTGCTTGACCACTACGTGCACCAGAACGACATACGATAATGTGCTCTTCTGATTTATTAATGTCTTGTGTACGGAATTCGATTAAGCTTAAAGGAATGTTAACAGCTCCAGGAATTTTACCTTGTGCTACTTCTTCTGCTTCACGAACATCAATAATAGAAACTGTCGCACCGTTTGCTAATTTTTGTTCTAATTCTTTTGCTGAAATTTGCTTCATAAGAACTTTCCCTCCTATGTGATCAATCACGCTGACACAACGTGTACTCATTTGAAAATAGTCGTTAGTAGTTAGGGTTTGCCTAATAACTAATTACTAACGACTAACCACTAATCACAATCTCCAGGCGCTCATGCCGCCTTTTACGTTTGTTACTTTAGAGAATCCTTGCTTTTTTAATAGTTTAGCCGCTGAAGTACTACGCATGCCACTTTGGCACATTACTACTACTTCTTTGTCTTTTGCCAGTTTGTTCACATCTGTTTTTAAGTTCGCTAATGGCATATTTTTAAACTCTTTTATATGGTTTGCTTTATACTCCATGGAAGTACGAACATCAATAAACTGTTTGTTTTTGTCTTTTAATTCGTCTTTTAACTGAGTTGTTGTAATTTGACGAACTCCAGGTGTGGGTAAAAATTTTGTTACTAAAAAATATATGACTAGACCGATAATTAAATATTGAATGATATCCAATTACAACACACCCTTAGATGAATAAATTAACATTACCTTCCGAAGCGTCAGCTAAATATGCTCCAACTCCTGCATATTCAATTCCGTCTAACATTTCCTCATGCTTTAATCCTAATAAATCAACACTCATTTGACAAGCAACAATCTTAATATCTTGTTCTCTAGCCATTTCAATTAGGCTTGGTAATGATTGAACGTTATGTTTTTTCATTATACCTTTAATCATCTTAGGACCTATACCAGCCATGTTCATGTTAGAAAGTGCTAAGCGATCTGCGCCACGAGGCATCATTTTTGCAAACATTTTTTCGATGAAGTTTTTACTTACTGGTACTAATTCTTCTTTACGTAATGCATTTAATCCCCAGAAAGTGTGAAAAATAGTTACTTCATGGTCATATGCAGCTGCACCATTTGCAATAATGTAAGCTGCCATTACTTTATCATAATCACCTGAAAATAATACGATTGTTGTTTTTTTCGTTTCTACTGTCATTATTAATTTCCCCCTTATTATCCTTTTTTAATATAAAATGTGAATACGTCTTGATCTTCTTTGCTATCTAAAAGTTCGTGTCCAACTGTTTTTGTCCAAGCTGTTAGATCTGTTTTTGCACCTTTATCCGTTGTAATTACTTCTAGTACTTCACCAGATGCAAGATCGTTTAAAGCCTTTTTTGTTTTTACTAATGGCATTGGGCAAGCCATACCTTTTACATCTAATACTTTGTTTGCATTCATTATCTGTTACCTCCTGAAATATTTTGTATATATTACTTATACCGCTATGGGTATGCTGAAAACTAAAAATAAAAAGGTAATTCCGAAATGCTCGTTCATTGTTTCGGTTAATATACCCCTATAGGTATATTAACAAGTCTGTTAGCTGTTGTCAACAATCTTTTTTTGGAAGAATGTCTGAAGTAAATCGGTTACTGTCATTACCAATACCCCTACAGGTATACTAACATGTATAAAAAATAGTGTCAATACTTTATCTACTCTTAATTAGTAGGTCCACTGCTTCTTTTACTAGCTGGCTTGTTTCTTCGCCGCTTAATGTTTGTTCGCGTACACATTGTTCCAAGTTGGTACTAACGACTACACCGATTACTCGGTCGATGGCGGTTTTTGCTGCATTTAGCTGAGCTATTACGTCTCGGCAATCTTTCTCTTGTTCCATCATATGCAACACTCCGCGAATTTGGCCTTCAGCTCTTTTCAAACGGTTTTTTACGTTTGCTTCATACTGCATATATGTCACCTCCGTGTGTTCAGACTAGGTTTTGTTCCTAGTTTGTTTTGTGTTTTGCTGTTGTTCATGTGATAATCATATACCCCTATAGGTATTTTGTCAACACTTATAGAAATATTTTTTCTCTGTCTTTAAAAACATATCACGACTATATGAATAAGTATGTATTTCTAATTGTTGATGATAGCACGAGGCGCTCGCTATCGTGCCTACTGAAAAGGTTGACTTTATCAGTAGGCATGACCTGTCCCCCTTGGTTTCTTGACAATAACATTAGAATCGCCGTTAAAATGGACGTTTCGCTGATATAACATTGTTTTCGCCGATAAACTAAAAGCCTCCGCCGATTGGACTTCTGTTTTCGCCGATAAAACTCTTATTTTCGCCGATAGAATCCCAATTTCCGCTGATAAAACCAGAATTTCCGCCGATAAAATTTCTTATTATCACTCTTTTACCAATTTTTCCTGTAACTCCGACTAGTCTTTAATTACTTTATAAGTAATTTACATAAAATGATCACTTTTTTTGCAAATGATCTTTATAGACTGCTAATAAAGTACATTATCCTACCTCATTGTGACAACAACGTTTGTATTGTAACAAACTTGTAGCCTCGGGCTGTTAGTTCGTCGATGATTCTCGGGAGTGCTTCTAGTGATCCGTCTAGTAGGCGAGAGTTAGATTGGAAGTTGTGTTGTAAAATGATACCCCCTGGTGTAATGTCGCGGTGCACAGTTCTCAGTATTTCATCAGCTGATGCACCGCTCCAATCCACTGTGTCTACGGACCACATAATATTTTTCATGCCGAGTTCGTTTAGAACTACCACATCTGCTTTCGTCAATGATCCATAAGGTGGGCGGAATATATCTGGTCGCCGTCCAACTACTCTTGCCATTGTTTCTTGGGTTGTGTTTACTTGTGCTCGTACATTTGAACTCCATTGATTTCTTAAATTTGGATGTGTTTGGCTATGGTTGGCAATTCCGTGGCCTTCTTCAACAATTCTCTTCATTATTTGAGGAAATGCATCGACTTTCCTACCAACTACAAAAAAAGTGGCTGGAACTCCTTTTTCCTTTAATACATCTAGCATACGTGGAGTGTAATAATCGTCTGGTCCGTCATCGAATGTTAAGGCAACAAGTTTTTCAGACGTGTTTGTTCTATTAATATGGTTTCGTTTTACCGTCATATTGGATGAAATATACGTTCTATTTAATATGGTGTCATAGCGGGCCGTCATGCCTAGCTTTCGTGTTACATCTATTAAAGGCACGAATGGCTCTCCTAAAAATTCAACCGTATCCACTGGTAATGGATAGCGTCTCCATATTCCGCCTATGTAATCATCAGAATGTTTTTTTTCAACAGGGAGAGCAAAAAGGGTGGAACCGTTGCGAAAAACAACGGAACGGTACTCGGGATCCCAGTCAACATATGCTCCGGTATGTTTGATAAATAGGGCAGGAACAAGAAGGTGTCCGTCCCGCATAATATATTTAGTTGTGATAGACTGTCCATCTATGTAGATTGGGGCTTCAGGAAGTCTTGATTCATTTGCATGAGTCGAAACCCCTCCACCGAAAAGTAGGATGACTAATAGAATAAGTAATTTATTTTTCATTCTGATATCTCCTTCAGTAATTGTGAACAAAAATATCTTCTTTTAAATATTTATAGGTAAAGTAGCATATTCGTTGTTGTCAGGACCGATAGGAGTCGTTAAAGTCTATAGTATAGAAACCACATCTTAGACTTCCATAAAACAAGTTCTTTTTTTGGAGTGAGAAAAATGAAATTTAAACGTAATGAAGCATTTCGCTATGAATTTGGTGTGCCACTGCCTGCAACTTTTCATATTAGTAAAGTAAACAATAAGCCCATTGAATCTTCAAATGGCGATGCAAAAATACATGATATTAGTCCTGGTGGGATGAAAATGGAAGCTTCTTTGTATCTTCCAGCTAACCAGCAAGTTGAGCTTACTGTTAACGTAAATATTGAAGAGATTCAGCTTACATTAGTTGGCGAGATTATGTGGCAAAAAAATCAAATGAACAAATATTATTACGGCATTGAACTGATTACCGAAGACTATGAAGATACAATCATTGATGCACTAAAGAAATATCAAAAAGCTCATAAATAGTGGTTAGTGACTAGTGGTTAGCTGCTAGCTTTTATCAGGCTTTGGCTAACCACTGATCACTAACCTCTAATCGCTACTTCTTTGCAAGCTTGTTTCGATCCGGAAATGTTGGTGGTTGTTCTAGCCAGTGGAATTTGATCATTAATTCGACTCCATTCTTCGTGAATGAAGCAACATCTTGAGAAACTTTGGCGTAAGCTACTTGAAGGTCTGTTCTTAAACTTGCAGCAGATGAAGTAGAATAAATATTTAATCCTACCTCGCTCAACATCGCGATATAAAATAACATGAGTCTGTCCGAAAAAGGAGCAACGGTTGATGAAGTAACTTCCGCATCCCATGTTGACGGTGCTTGAACATCTGATTCCATCAAAAAATCCGAACATATCGCCATAATTTCTTTCGTTATCTCTTTTCCTTTTACCATATGTTTCACTACATCTTTATTTTCGGCCACTTGACTAAATCCAGTACATAGCATTAGTCCTATTAAATTGTAGTTATTGTTCATTACTAGATGGGCCACTTCCATTACATTTAGTGGCCTTTTTCCGAAAAGTGTCCCTCCTAAATATCCACTCCCCTTAACAAACTCGACTTCAGGTGGATACAAATAAGGTGGCCTCACATATAACCCCCTTTTTAATAAGAGGATTGTCGTCGTTTCATATGTTTCATAGCATTCATCTAGACGAGCTTTAAAAAGTTTCAATAAATCGACTCGTGATAACAAACTTAGTGATGTACTGTCTTTAATAAGTCCAATTTTCGCTAAACCCATTTTATAAAATAGGACAAACTCGTCTGAAAACAAACGAGGAGCTTCTAGATTCACATCACTATCACTAAATGCTACTGGAACTGGCATGTTATCTTGTTTCATCACATGTACTAGTTTTTCAATGAATAATTCTTCCTTCTTTAAACATTCCTTTAATAAAATGTTCGTTTCACAATCATCCACCGTACGTATAAAATATTTTAAAAAACAGGTTGTCATCGTGGCTTCTTGGTAAGCAGCCCAAATGACTCCTATTTCGGAAGAAGTTAATCTAGGTAAAGTATTCAACGTATTCCCTCCTTTTATCTAACTTTAGTATTTTCGTTCTTGTCCATAAATATGATGAATTTTATTTGTGAATTTATTCACAAATTTGATTGGTAGGAAATCTTAAAGATATACCTATATAGGTATATAAACTGAATTTTATTTGTGAGGCTTTACCTATTACAAAGAAGATTCGTACTCGTTGGCGGATTTGCTGGTCGAACAACAGCTGCAGCACGCTTAAGAAGATAGGATGAAACATCCAATAGGTGAATGCGATTATTTTGGTGGGGGACAAGAAGTAATGAATGATAAGAACAAAGCAGCTACTTTAGGGTGGGCTGCTTTGTTTTTTATTTTGCAGGACTCTTTTAAAGACTATTTTCTTCGTTTTATTTTTCCTTAAAATATTTTTAAAGACCACTTTCAAATGTTTTATTCCTTAAGTTGTCCATATAAAATTTTTTAAGACCACTTTTTAATGTTCTTTTCCTCGAATTGTCCATAAAAGTTTTTTAACCAAATAGCGCTCTTAACCCTTGATATCCGAAGTAAACTCCGAAACCTAATAGAGAGATTCCGGAAAGAACAGAAATTACCTTTAAGCTTGTACTTGTTAAATATTTTCGAAACCCTGAAGTTAACCCTGCGACAAATATATCCCATAACGTTAACCCGATAAAAATCATACAACTATAAAGGAGCAACTGGCTAGTCCCACTTGTTTGCGCAGTTTTAGCCAAAATGGAGCCATAGATACCAAGCCAAAATAAAATAGATAATGGACTAGAAATAGACATAATAAAGCCAGTGAGAAAACATTTGAGTAACGACTCTTTTTTTCTAATTGCCGTTATAGTAATGGAATTAACGCCTAGAATACTTTCCATACCTGAATAAATAAGAATAAACCCGCCAAACAACCAAAGAAATACTTGCACGAACGGAATATCTAAAAAATGCACCATCCCCATGTAGACAATTAACATGAAAATAGCATCAGCGACCATCGAACCTGCACCAACAATCCAAGCGTGCCAAAAACCATTTTTAATACCCTTATCCAACCGGGCAGAGTTAACTGGACCAATCGGAGCTGCCAAGGACAAACCTAAAAATATGTAACTAACTAATATACTTACACTCAACCTTCATCACCTCTACAAATCGATAACTTGTACATTCTATGTAGAGAAACGAAAATTTAAGACTTCTTTTTTAACTTAAATACCTAATCCCATCTTTTGGAAGATTCCCAATATGAATAAAAAGTGCTAATCTATACAAATTATAAAGGTTGAAAGAAGTAAACTTGTATATAATGTGGCGCAAATTTCTGGCGACCATCTTTCTTTTTTTAGCAGTAATGGTCTTGATTGGCTCTCTCACGACCATCTTAAGCTCTTTTTTTAGCAGGAACGGTCTTGATTGGCTCTCTCAAGTCCATTATGACCTTTTTTGCAAGGCAATCTGGTCTAGATTAGTTATCGAATTGTCAACAACATGAATTATAGAGATAGTCGAGGTGATTTTCTTGGCAAGCAAAGAAGAAAATGTCGCAACAGATGATGCCGTCCTACAAATGCTATTAACATTAGCTGACGAAGACGGATTTGAAGTCGGAATCACAGTAAATATAAAAGGAGCCATCGTTTCTGGTATCCTGATCGGTCCGTCCACTTATTACGACGGCGTTCTTAAATCAGTAGATGAAATCGAAGACCGCACAATGTCTAACATATTAACGAAAAAATTCGGCGACTTAAGAGATGCCTACAAAAAATCAAAAGAAGAAACAAAAGACAAAAAAGATGATAGTGATACAACCGCTACATTTATTCATTTAAAAGATGCCACATATATCGGTGCCGATGGTCCTGGACAACTTATGCCTAAAGGTCCAACTACATGGTGGAGAGGTAGAATTGAATCCATTGACGCTATTTCTTTTCAATTAATTTAATACTAAAACCAAAACCACCTGTTATGCCTTAACCGTCAGGTGGTTTTATAACAGGTGCTATTTTTTACTATCATAAAAAATCGTTGTAAAGAAACAATAAAATGGAGTTCGATTTATAGCTTTTTTTGGAGGGGTAGAGTTGGAAAACGCAAATGGAAACAACCAAAAGGTGGGTGCCTGGTGTGTCGTAAGTATGGCTTCCATACCTCTCGTCATGACACTAGGAAATTCGATGTTAATACCTGTACTCCCTATTTTCGAAAAGAAGGTTGGAATCTCATCTTTTCAAACGAGCATGATTATTACAAGTTATTCCGTTGCTTCCATCTTTCTCATTCCAATTGCAGGTTACTTATCAGACAGGTTTGGAAGAAAAGTAATTATCCTTCCCAGCTTAATAATTGCATTATTAGGTGGGCTAATTTCTGGATTTGCTTCCTGGAAATTAGAGGATCCTTTTATGTGGATTATTATCGGTCGTGTTCTCCAAGGAGTAGGGGCCGCTGGTGCAACACCAATTATCCTACCATTGGTTGGAGATTTATATAAAGACGATGATGAAAAAACAAGTTCTTGTCTCGGTATTATAGAAACATCCAATACGTTCGGGAAAGTGCTCAGTCCGATATTAGGTTCCTTATTTGCAGCAATATTATGGTTTTTGCCCTTTTTCTCTATTTCTTTCTTTAGTTTAATATCCATTCTTCTTGTTTTCTTTTTTATAAAAGTGCCAAAGAAAAAGGAGGACCCTCTTGTTTTAAAAGATTTTATCGTCAAAACAAAAGAAACTTTTAAGAAAGAAGGGAAATGGCTTTATACAACTTTTATTGTTGGGGCATTCGCTATGCTAGTCCTATTTGGAGTGTTATTTTATTTATCCGATATTCTGGAGAAAACCCATAATCTAGATGGAATTAAAAAGGGTTTTGTACTGGCTATTCCCCTATTCACTTTATGCATCGCTTCCTTTATCACTGGTCGAAAAATAAAAGGCGATGTAGATACGATGAAAAAGATTGTTCTCATTTCTTTAGCGTTAATTGCTATTAGTGTTGTATTTGTCGGTATCACGACAAAAATGCTTGTTCTTCTTTTAGCTATTTCTAGCTTGCTCGGAATCGGTATTGGAGCTATTTTGCCATGTTTGGATGCATTAATCACTGAAAATATTGAGAAAGACGAACGTGGTACCATTTCTTCTTTTTATAGTTCATCCAGGTTTATTGGGGTAGCTGCTGGTCCACCAATCATGTCAGTTGTGATGAAAAGTTACTTAACTGTTAGTTTTATTGCAGCGGCGGTACTTGCGATTATAATTGGAATTCTTGTATGGAAATTTGTAAAACATGTAAAGCCACCAAAAGTCGCACTTTGGTAAATTATTTTAGTTAAGGAGATCGTTATGACGAAGAATAGTAGTAGTACAACTCCACAACAAAATAATGAGGCAACGATGAAATGGTGGCAACTTTCTCTAATTGGGATTGGTTGTACGATTGGAATAGGATTCTTTCTCGGTTCCGCCTTAGGTATTAAACATACTGGCCCTTCCATTATTATTTCTTTTATTGTTGCTGCAGCAGGAACCTATATTGTGTATAACCTGTTAGCAAAAATGACCGCAGAAGATCCACAGGAAGGTTCCTTTTGCTATTACGCCGATAAAGCGTTTGGCAAATGGGCTGGATTTAGCTGTGGTTGGAATTACTGGAGTGCCAACGTTTTAATTATGGGGAGTCAACTTACAGCGTTAGGTCTCCTTTCTCAATTTTGGTTTCCAGACGTTCCACTTTGGATTTTTGCTGCAGGATATGCCATTTTAGCTATTATTGTCGTGATGCTCGGAACAAAAGGTTTTGACAAGGTGGAGAACCTTTTAGCAATCATTAAATTATCCGCAATTGTTATGTTCATCGTCATTGCATTGGCTATTTATTTCGGTTGGATTAAAGGAGATGCGCCATTAAGAGTACCTAATTCGGTGAATGAATGGTTGCCAAAAGGTTGGAAAGGTCTTTGGTCTTCCCTTATTTATGCCTTTTACTCGTACGGTGGTATTGAAGTTATTGGGTTAATGGCTATCCGATTGAAAAACAAGGAGGATGCACCAAAGGCTGGAAAAATCATGTTGCTTGTTTTATTAATTGTGTATGTTCTTTCTTTAGGATTTGCCGTTACGTTAGCTGCTCATTCGGCTTTTAATGAAAAAGAAAGTCCATTCGTCACGGCACTTGCGAATTATGACTTGTCATTCTTCCCTCATGTGTTCAATGGAGCAATTATTATCGCTGGTTTCTCCACCATGACTGCAGCGTTATTCGGTGTAACTACTTTGTTAGTGACGTTAGCAGAAGATGGCGATGCGCCGAGTTTGTTTGCGAAGAAATTAGAAAAATTTAAGCAGCTGCCGTTGCCTTCAATCGGTCTTGGTGTCGCGGGGTTGCTTGCTTCTGTTATCGCAGCTCTTGTGTTACCCGGTAAAATTTTTGAATATATTACGACCGCTGCAGGGTTGTTGTTGTTGTATAACTGGTCATTTATTATCTTTTCTTCCTTAAAGATTTTAGATATTAAGTTGTGGAATAAACTATTAGCTTGGTCAGGTATTGTTATTATATTGATTGCAGTTAGTGGGACGTTGCTAAACAGTACGATTCGATTTGGATTTTTTATCAGTTTGGCTTTTGTTGTCATTATTGGTATTGTAACGTTAATTATGAATAAGAAGTGGAAGAAGCCTGGTGGGAAGAAGGTGAAGTATAGTTAGAATAAGGTGCATAATGCACTTTATTCTTTTTTTTGCTTATAAATATTTGATTGTTAATTTATTGAAAAGCTGTTGGTAACTTGTTAAATAATAAGTATGTGGTGTTTATAACTATAAGGAGGCCAAAATAATGGAGGTTTGGGAAGCTGCTTATGTTGCTGGAATTATTGATGGTGAAGGGTCCATAACGTTAAGTAGAATTCACGCTAATGAATTTCGTCGGCCTTGCATAACTATTGCCTCTACAGATTTAGAGCTACTTATATATCTGAAAGATTTAATTGGTGGTTCAATCTCCAAAAAGAAAAACTACAAACCACAAGTTCATAAAAACTCATATTCACTTAGTGTTAAAACGAAAAATGAAGTTTTTCAAACTCTTCGTGCTACATATCCATTTCTAAGAGTTAATTGTAAACGTAAAAGAGCTGAATGGATATTAAGTATGTACGATAAAGTAACTTTACGAAATGGTAAATACAACAAGGAACAATTAGAACAAAAGCTTGCTTTTGAATCTAGCTTTTTTGACCTTTAGGAAGTAAAAAAGACCAGTCAATTAGACTGGTCTTTACTCTTTTGGTATATGGAGACGGTGGGACGTGCTTTTCCATGCTTTCGTCATGGCACTGACTATATCTTGAACCTATTGTTTGAATAGGTCCTCTGGCGTATTATACGAAACATTATTTTTACCAAAGTCTTGGTAGCATTTCGCATCCTAGTATTACCACTGAATGGCAACCTATGAGTCGATACACGGCTGTTGGATTACTCCACATACCGCTCGGCATTGCCTTATCGCCACGATGTGCGACTTAGGTTTCACCGATAAAGCCAGATTTTCACTTATGTGTTACCACATAAGGCGACTAATTACTAATCGAACCCACGTCCAGAAACATCGCCACTTAAGCGTCTACGAGTGTAGTCAATATATTAGTATTTCGCTAACTCTTCAGCCTATTGACGGGCTTCCAAGCAGCTAGTCTGATTGTTCTCTTCTTTTGACCCCAGACGGAGATCGCAAGCGTAGCCCACTAAGAGTGAGTCCCTGATCCTACCACATGAGCGATGGAGGGAGGAACCGCATTAGACTGTTATTAAGCAGCTAAAGCGAAGTTGTTGTTTTGTTTGCCAGTTATATTGGCGTTGACGTTGATGACGAGGACGATCCCCCCGACTCGCAACCCAAGCTCGAACTATCCCTGTCGAATCCGTAACGTCCCCTCGGTTTGTCAAACGATAAGCGTCGGATCTCTTCGTCAGCTTCAGCTGATAACATCCTCATTTATGTCAAAATAAACTCCGGTGTTCTCATCTTCAGCTTCCTCGACCTCCTCGCTTCTCCTTTGCCAAAAATTCTAGAGTCAAATTTTAAATTGATCTAGAAGTGAGAGAATAACGGGATGATAATTCAAAACTAAATTTGCATTAGCTATTAAATTGTCAATGTGTCACTAATTATCAGCGACAAATTCATTATACCATACTCACAAAACATTTCAATTGTAAGTTTTTGTAAATCAATAGTTAGTGGTTAGTTATTAGTGGTTAGGTTTTTAGTTTTCCTAAAGCTAACGCCTAACAGCTAATAGCTAGATCACATCTTCTGACGATCACGGAATGCTCGTTCAATATCGCGTTTTGCTTCTTTTTGTTTTAGATCTTCACGTTTATCGTACTTTTTCTTTCCTTTACCAAGTCCTATTAACAACTTAGCAAAACCATTTTTCATATAAACTTTTAGTGGAACTAGCGTGTATCCTTCTTCTTTTGTCATTCCAATAAGTTTATTGATTTCGCGGCGATGAAGTAATAACTTACGAGTACGTAAAGGTTCGTGATTGTATCGGTTTCCTTGTTCATACGGGCTTATGTGCATGTTATGTATAAATACTTCCCCTTGTTGCACGCGGGCAAACGCATCTTTCATGTTTATGCGACCTGCACGTATCGATTTAATCTCTGTACCTTGAAGCACCATGCCTGTCTCAAATGTTTCTTCGATAAAATAATCATGGTACGCTTTTTTGTTTTGACTGACTGTTTTACCACTACCTTTTGGCATCTCTTTCCCCCCTTTTAGGTGTTAGTCGTTCGTTATTAGTTGTTAGGCTTTACGTTTTTGCTAGTAGGTGAAAACTAATGACGTAATGAACATTTTACCAAACTTCATTTTGTGCTACAAGAAGATTAGCTTGTAAATATATTTCGACATAGAATGCTCGTTTACTTTATTAATCATTTTTCATCCTTTATAATAGAAAGAAGTTAGCAAAAAGGAGTTCGAATAAAATGACTGAAAAGAAATTAAGTACAGTAGAAGCGGCGAAACAGCTTTTAGCAAACAAAAAGCAACAAGCAAGTGGGAAGAATGCGGTGAGTGGCAACACTTCTACAAAGAAGTTAGCTAGTCAGCAATCGAAGAAAACGAGTAACCAGCGTCGTAAAATGGGTGTTTAATAAGAAGGGAAAAGTCGAAGGTATATGCCTTCGACTTTTTTATTACCTTCTCCCTCTTCCGCCGCGGTTGGAGGTAGATGATGAAGCTCCACCTCTTGAAGGTTTGCTTCCGCTAGCATTTCTTCCACTAGAACCTCTGCTGCCTCTTTGTGGTCCGTCGCTCTTAGAGAAACGGTCACTACGGTTAGATGAAGCTTCACCAGTTCTTGGTCCTCTATCATCTCTACGTGCGTTGTCTCTGCCTCGTCCTTCTTCTCGACCAGTAGCGTTTTTTCTTTCACCGAAACTACTGCGACCAGAACCTGAACGTTCTTTATTTCTTTCGATATTGCGTTCTTTTCTTTCTTTTGCATCTGTAGGTTTTGCATTTCTGTCTCGAGGTTCTTTTACTTCGACTTCTGCAATTTCTACCACTTTTCGTTCAATCTTTCTATCGATCCCTTTTTCTAGCATTTCTAAAAGTTGCTTATCCTTTAATGCTGCGAAAGTAACCGACACTCCATCTTCTCCGGCACGACCTGTTCGACCGATGCGGTGGATATAGCTTTCCACATCTTCTGGCACGTCATAGTTAAAAACGTGTGTTACTCCTTCAACGTCTAGTCCACGCGCCGCTACATCTGTTGCAATAAGCAATTGGATTTTTGCTTCGCGGAACCTTTTCATGACATTTTCTCGTTTTGCTTGGGAAAGATCTCCGTGTAATTCATCTGTATTGTAGCCTTTCGCCTTCATCTCTGTTTGCAGTTTGCTCACACGTCTTTTCGTGCGACAAAAAATGATACCTAAAAACGGCTGCATCTCATCGACCATTTTACATAATGCTTGCTGCTTTTTACGGTCTGTTGTTTCCACCACATATTGTTGAATTTGCTCCACCATTTTCTCTTTGTCCCGAATCTGGATGTGATGTGGATTACTCATATAGCGTTTTGCAAGTTTACGAATGTCTTTCGAAATCGTTGCAGAAAAAAGGCCAGTCTGCCTTGTGTATGGCGTTTCTTTTATAATATCTTCTACTTCATTAATAAAACCGATGTGAAGCATTTGGTCTGCTTCATCTAAAATAAGTGTCGTTATCTCACTCAAGTCAATCGTTCCACGGCGAATGTGATCTAACAAACGTCCTGGTGTTCCAACAACAATGTGAATGGAACCTGCTAACTTTTTAATCTGTCTATCCACATCTTGTCCACCGTACGCTGCTAAAATGTTGATTTCTCCACCGCTTGGGGATAACTTTTCTAGTTCTGATGTTATTTGTAATGCTAACTCACGAGTTGGCGTTACAATTAGAGCTTGAATGTGGGTAGCTTGTGGATTAATTTTTTCTAAAATCGGTAAAAGGAATGCGATTGTTTTCCCTGTACCTGTTTTTGCTTGTGCTACAACATCTTGTCCATTCATTAAAACCGGAATCGTTTCTTCTTGAATAGGAGTTGGCGTTCTTACGTCTTGTTTTGCTAATAGTTGTATTAAATGCTCAGAAATACCGAGCGTTGTAAAATTACTCAATTTTTGTTCACCTCAAAATTTATTATACCCTTTATACAGACAAAAGAAGAGCCTGTTCGTTAGGCTCTTCCCCCATCTTATCGTTTTTTCTTTTTCGTACGTTTTTGTTTTGGTGCATTTTCGAAAAATGCTTTTTTCTTTTTACGGTCGCCACCTTGCCCGCCACCACTACTCTTTGAATCTTTTGGACCTTGTGTTGTCCAACCAATTTCAAATGTATAATCATCGATGTCGCTTGCACTTTTACGCTTTTGACTACGGCCTTTTGGTGGCTTTCCTCGATCACTTGTAATGACACGTGGTGCAGCTTTTTGATCAGGGCGTCTAGTCCCTTTCATTCCTACTACTTCAAAATCAATCGAACGTTCGTCTTTGTTTACATTCACAACACGAATCGTAATTTCGTCACCAATTCGGTACACTTTACCAGTACGTTCACCTATCATCGCGTAATGGCGCTCATCATAACGATAATAGTCATCTGTTAAATAACTTACATGTACAAGACCTTCAATTGTATTTGGCAGCTCAACGAACATACCGAAGTTAGTAACGGAGCTAATCATTCCGTCATACTCCTCGCCGACTTTATCTAACATATATTCCGCTTTTTTCAGCTCGTCTGTTTCACGTTCTGCTTCTACTGCACGGCGTTCCATGTTAGAAGAATGTTCCGCGATTTCTGGTAACATCTCATTCCACTTTTCTTTCGTTTTCGTGTCCATTTTGCCTTCTATTAAATACGTACGAATTAACCTGTGGACAATTAAGTCTGGATAACGACGAATCGGTGAAGTGAAATGTGTATAATATTCTGTGGATAACCCAAAGTGACCTAGGCTTTCCTCGTCATATTTCGCTTGTTTCATCGAGCGAAGCATGACAGTTGATACAACCATTTCTTCTGGCTTTCCTTGTACCGCTTCAATAATTTCTTGAAGCGCACGTGGGTGAATCGTGTTTCCTTTTCCTTTCACAACATATCCAAAGTTTGTAATAAACTCGAAGAATCGTTGTAGCTTTTCTTCTTTCGGATCTTCATGGACACGGTAAATGAACGGTACATTCATCCAGTGGAAATGCTCGGCAACTGTTTCGTTCGCAACAAGCATGAATTCTTCGATAAGACGCTCCGCAACAGAACGCTCGCGCAACTCAACATCTGTTGGCGTTCCATCTTCTGTTACTAACACTTTTGCTTCTTTAAAATCAAAGTCAATCGCGCCGCGTGTCATACGTTTGTTTCGCAGGATTTCTGCAAGCTTTTCCATCTCGTGGAACATCGGAATTAACGGCTCGTATCTGTTAATAACTTCTTCATCTTTATCCACAAGAATTTTATTCACATCTGTATATGTCATTCGTTCTGTTGTCTTAATCACACTGTGGAAAATTTCGTGTTTCACGACTTCCCCACTGCTTGAAATTTCCATTTCACAAGACATCGTTAGACGGTTTACTTTCGGATTTAGTGAACAAATACCGTTAGAAAGTCTATGTGGAATCATTGGAATCACTCGGTCTACTAAGTAACAACTCGTTCCGCGGTCTTGTGCTTCCATATCAATGGCTGAGCCTTCCGTTACGTAATGTGTAACGTCGGCAATGTGTACGCCTAGCTTGTAGTTACCGTTATCTAGCTTTGTTACTGTAACTGCGTCATCTAAGTCTTTAGCATCCGCACCGTCGATTGTGACGATCACTTGGTCACGTAAGTCGCGGCGATCTTTTATATCTTCTTCATTAATTTCATCTGGTGCAGCGTTTGCTTGATCCAATGCTTCTTTTGGAAAATCGCCAGGTAATCCGTGCTTGTGGATAACCGAAAGGATGTCCACACCTGGGTCATTTTTATGCCCAAGTATCTGGATAACTTCTCCTTCTGCACTTAAGCGCCCTTCTGGATATGTGGTTAACTTGACCACTACTTTATGTCCTTCTACCGCTCCGTTTGTTGCATTTTTCGGGATAAAGATGTCGTTTGATACTTTTTTATCATCAGGAATAACAAAACCGAAATTTTTACTTTCCGTATATGTACCTACAACTTCTTTAATTCCACGGTCAACAATTCGAATAACAGTACCTTCTTGGCGAGATTCCCCTGATGCTTGACGGTTAACTCTGACTAACACTGTGTCACCGTGCATCGCTGTGTTTAGTTCATTTGGTGGGATGAACACATCGTCCATCTCTTGGTCTTCTGGCATAACGAATGCGAAGCCTTTCGAGTGCCCGATTACCTTCCCGCGGATTAAATCCATGCGTTCTGGTACACCGTAACGGTTGCTTCGTGTTCGAACGATTAAACCGTTTTCTTCCATATAAACGAGTGCTTTTACAAATTCTTTAAATTCCTCTGAATCTTTAATACCAAATGCTTCTTCTAGTTCTTTTGTGGATAATGGCTTGTATGCTTCTTCTTTCATATGAGAAAGTAACTTATCCACATGTTGTTGAATGTTTTCTTCCATTGAATATCCCTCCTTTTATTAGAGGCTACGTTAGTTACCGCTGTTGATTGGATTGCAAGTCTCCGCTTTCCGCGGGAGTCTACGACTTGCAATCCAATCAACCGCTAGATTTTGTAATACTAATACGATATAACACAGCCTTTGTTTTAATTTGATTCAAGTCTACTTACCAATCTAGTGTTTCTAGGAAGTCGTAGATGTCTTCGTGTAGTTGTTCTTTTTCTTTGTCGAGTGTGATGACATGGCCGGATTCTTCGTACCATTTTAGTTTTTTGTTGTTGTTTTCTACTTCGTTGTAGATGATGTTGGCACTGTCTGTGTTGATCATGTTGTCGTGACGAGCTTGGACAACAAAAGTTGGTGCATATATCATATCGACATTTTCTCGAACTTCTGAAATGAGTTGTTGCAGTTCTTTAAGTGTGTTCATCGGTTGAAATGTACTTATCTCTGTTTCTATTTGTTCTTCTGATTTCCCTTCACGCTTCTTCCATTCTCTAGCGTATTCTAGCACGCCTTTATACATGACATCTTCGCTTTTTATATACATAGGTGCACACATAGGCACAATACCCTTGATAGGTACAGTGTAACCTAATTTCAAGGAAAATACGCCTCCAAGTGACAATCCAACCGCTGCAATATTTTCATGACCTTTATCTTTTAAAAATTGGTAGGCATTCAGGACATCTTGCCACCAATCTTCAGGACCTGTATGAACTAACTCCTCTGGCGGTACACCGTGACCTTTATATTGTGGAGCATGACATGTGTATCCTTTTTTCTCCAGAAAACGACCTAACATTCGCACGTCTGCAGAATTCCCCGTAAATCCGTGCAATAATAAAACCGCACGTTCGCCACCTTCAAATGTAAATGGTTCAGGTAACTTCACTTTCATGTTGAACATCCTTTCTCCTCATATTATCTATTAGTAGTATGTGTAATTTTCTATTCATTAGATAATTTGTATCCGAAAGAATATATTACCATAATCAGAGAAAATGGGCATTTATAAGGCCTGCACCATTACTTATACGTATGTCCCATGAAAAAGTTCCTTGTTTTTTTCTGTCGGTAGTTTCTTGAATTTTATAAAAATAGTTAAATAGTCCTATTTATTAACTCTTTATTTTCAGACAATTTCGACATAAATCTTTGGTCTATCATGTTAGTAAAATTCTACAATGTATATCTTTTTCCTTTTTGTATAATATCTTCTAAGAGAAATCCTGTATTTACCACTATACTCATAGTACTTCTCCATCAAATTCTGTTATTTTAAAATAATTTTTGTGTATCGACACATATCTGCAACATCCTAATTTTGGTTATTTTATAATGACAATGGATGTAAGACAACTACTGTAATTTTAGTCGTATGACGAACGAATCAGTCCAAGGGCAAACTTGTTGAAAAGCAAGGACGCAAAGTCGACAGATCTAACGTAGAAAAGTGCAGGGCGTTTGCTCAGCGGCGCACAAAAAGGACCGGTCTGGTAGGAGATAAAGGAAACACGAAGAGCGACGTAAGGAGTGATTCGATGTTGACTTATCGTCCGGACAGAACGGGAAGTTTGATAGCCGCTAACGCACGGAGCTAGACAGTACCGAATCTACCAAGATGGCTGGACTGCCTGAAATACCGCAAGTATTTTAGGAGGGAAAAAGTATGGGGAATGCATTACTAGAAGTAACTGAAAATTTAGACAGAGAATGGGTAGAACTAATAGGATCAGCATTAGAAATGGGGATAAGCGCAGAAGAAATAAGAGATTTCCTGCAAAGTTTCCCTACTAACAATTAAATAGAAAAACGGATAGTTATGTAAGCATATTCGTTCGAAATATCTAACAAAACCTTCGTTATATGATATAATGTTCGTATAAGGAAGGTGAGCTGTATGATCGGTGAACGAATAAAAAAATATCGACAAGAAAAAAAATTATCCATGTCCGAATTAGCAGAACGAGCGGGTGTAGCAAAATCATATTTAAGCTCTATCGAACGTAACCTGCAATCCAACCCGTCCGTGCAATTTCTTGAAAAAATCTCTTCTGTCCTAGGAGTGCCCGTCAACACATTTCTCCACGACGAAGACCAAAATACAGAAAAAAACCTTGATCCAGACTGGGCAAATCTCGTAAAAGATGCCATGGATTCTGGTGTAACGAAGGATCAATTTAAAGAATGGTTAGAATTTAATAAATGGAAAGCTAGTCAAAAATAAAGCGCTCTTGCGATGGCAAGTGCGCTTTTATTATGTATGTTAAACAACTTTATCTATCGTGCATCGAGTTAAATAGATCTTCATTCTTTTCTTTCTCATATCAACATCCTGTTCTTTAAAGGATGTTGCTACAAATGCTTTTCCACCTGTTAGATCTTCTGAACAACTCGGGCATGACCAACTAATAAACTCACAACTTCCATAAGCAATCTTCTTACATCTTTGGCAAGTTTTCATGTACATTATTACATCCCCTTTTATTAAATTGTACTTTAATAAGAACTGTTTGTTTTTAATAAAGAACACCTTAGTTGTAATTTAACCTTGTAACTATTCATCACAAGGTTCAGGTACTTAAGCTTCTTGCATTACTCTTCTTCTTACGAAATAAAGTATGCCGCTCCTACTATAACAAGTGTTACACCAATTAATAGAAGGTTATATATCTGTTGCGGTTACAGGTAGTTTGACCCCGCCATCTACAGGAATAATTCCACCTAATGCTCCTTCCGCATAAAACATAAATTCCACCTCTGCTGCTACTCCTTGAAATTCATTCCCAGCTTCTTTTGGAAACAAAATAGTAAAGGTTAGCTTTTCTTCTCCTGAAATAGAAATCATTCTAGCATCTATTTTATTAAACTTACTTAACATTCCATCATACAGAATTTTCTCTTCCGCTTTAACGTCAACTCCAGCCACTTCATACAATTATCTTGACCCAGTAGTTAATGAAGCTGATGCAAAATAATTAAAATCTTTCGAACCGCTTTTTATAATGAGCAACTCTCTTTTTGCCCAATCACCAGGTTTAATATTTTCAAGCTTAAACAACTCTCTCTGGCGTAAGCATTATATCGATCTCTCTTACTCCCTTTGCAGAAGAGGCGTTAATGTGCTGTATGCTCATGGCGAAGATTAACACCATATACGAACTCATAAATAATAGTTTCTTTATCATAAGTCTCTTCCTCGCTTCTACTAAGGGGTTAGTAAGTCATAGCCGTTTGTTTTTAATTGTATGTATGTAATATCTAGCTAATTCATTTTTTGCTACTATTAAATGCGCTTTCTCTAACTAGTCCTAATTTCACCGTACTCACAAAACTAATCGTTCATTATTAAGAATATTCAATTTTAGTTTATTGCATAGATTAGTTGAGGTAAACTATTAAATACGGTTATTTTTTCGTTATAATGAACTACATGCTACGGAAATCTTTTGTATTCTTCGATTCTCTTATTATTTTGTTTTTTATAAAGAATTTTAGAGGTTTTTATTTTCATTAAAAAGAACGAAGGGATATCATAATTAGTACTTTACTTAGACACTAGAGGCATCATTTGTACCCTTGTGTACTAATAATATTTTGACCTATAGTTTAATGAGACTTATATCAATATATAAGTTTATTCGATTAAGGGGTTTTATTCGTTGGACAAGGTACCTGACCCACTAGCGTTGCACAACATACAAAAATTGTAAGAGGGTAAGATAAAGTAGTATTTTTTAATAGACAAAAATAAAAAAAGCTCCTATTGTAGAAACGTTAGATGTTTGTTCCCGAAAACAAACTTTCTACAAAAGGAGCTCCAAGCATATGAATATGTTAACTCAAGAAACATTACTGCGTCAATGCTTGTCATTGTTACCGACAGAAAATCTTTCATGTCCACTATTCAACTATCATAATAAGAAATTAACTACGGAAGCGCTAATAAAAATTTTCGTTACTGCACAACTCGATAAATGGAGCTCATATAATGAGTTCTCTATAAAAATGAGAGCTAATAAAGATCTTATGGATTATATAGATGTTGATAGTATAAGTAGTTCACAATTAAGTAGAAGAATTAATGAACTCGATACTACCATTCTACAAAAACTCTTCTTAAAGCTGGTTGGGGAACTTATTTACCATACAAAGAGTATGACAGGCCTGCCTGCTAAAATAGGAAGACTTAGAATCGTTGATTCAACACACATTAAGCTTCCTGCCATTTTATCGGAGTGGGCACACGTTACAAAAGGCTGGACAGTTGTAAAAATGCATACTCGATTAATTGTAGCGTCCCCAGATGTTAACTATCCAGATAACATCGTTCCATCTAATGGAAAAGTTCAAGACCATGAAGGTGGAGATGTACTAATAGAAGTCTCAGACGCTACATATGTAATGGACCGTGGTTACATGGATTTCTTTCGAATGAACGAGTGGATAAAAAGTAATATTAAATTTGTTATCCGTATCAAGAAAGATAAAGTTGTTGAAAAAGTATTAGAGGAATACGAGGTTCCAAAAGGTTTAGCTGTCCAAAGAGATGCAAAAGTTGTATTAGGCGAAAGAGGTAAAATGGAACCGATTCGTATTGTTGAATACGTTGATGAAGAAGGAAACTTCTACAAGGTTGCCACAAACAGATGGGACCTGAGTTCAGAGTCAATCGCTGAAATCTATAGGAATAGGTGGCTAATAGAGCTTTTCTTCAAATGGATAAAACAATCCTTAAGATTAGTAAAGGTATGGAGTACTAAACCGCAAGGTATATGGAACCAGATGTTTATTGCGATGATAGCCCACCTCTTAACGCTAATTATTCGTTTGAAAACTGATTCAAGTAAGACAATGTTAAGTGTCTTAAGGCATATAAGAACTTACCTCAATCAACCATGGGAAGCTTTTATAAGTTCACTAGAATACAAAACACCAAAGACATCTAAGGGAAGACAAAAAGTCCCTGAAAGAACAAAAAAACCAGTCGAGTATGGTAATTTAGCGCTGATAGTAGAAGAAAAAAAGAAACGAGTAAAGAGAAAAATCAAGTAATCTAATATACAAAAAATAGGAACAAACGACAACCTAAGTTAAGGTTGTCGTTTTTGCTCCCCACGGTAAAAAGCGATTGTAAATTTTTTGTTTTTTTCAATTATATTTCCAGTTATGCAACGCTAGTGTACCTGACCCTTTGTCCATCCAACCTAAAAAAATATGAGTGGACGAGAAACTGACTCTCTGTCCACTTGAAACTTAATTCTCTTGAGGAAAATACCTCGTATATTTCTTAGGTTTTAATATAAATTTTTTTAATAAGGCGTAAGAAATATACCATACAGGTACTATATAAAAAATAATAAAACCCCAGGGACTCGCTATCCAACTTATTACATACCCTAAATAGGGAACATGAGCTACATAAGTACTTTTTATACTACTACTATCTACCAATTCTGTATTATGATAAGCAACCGCATCCCCTTTTGTCATAACGGAATCGTTTTTAATATCTACAACGCGGTGAGTTACAGTTACCCCTGTATTATCCTCAAATGTAACAATATCCCCTATATTAATAGATTTTTCTTTAGAGGATTTTGAAATTAATAAATCTCCAGCAGAAATAGTCGGCTTCATACTATCAGACAATACTATTGCTACATTTAACTTTCCAGTCATAAACAAAAAACTAAATAAAGAAAGGATACAAATTAACAAAGCAGTTAGCCCTATTAATATTACTTTTTTTACGTTAATCTGTATCCTCTTCATTCTCTTCTTCACTTCTTTCTGTATCTTCTTCAGTATTCTCTACTTCATCTTCTTCTGAAACGTCATTTTGTATATCATCCTCATTTATACTATTATTCACTTTTTCGTCTAACATTTCTTCTTCAGAGTCACTCAAGCTCTCTTCACTTTCATTAACTGTGTCTGTATTTGCTGAATTGACTTCCTCCGTGTTTTGTACCTTATCAATTCCTTTATCAGCTTTGTTACTGCTCTTGACTAATAACTTTTCATCAATTATTAAATCAACAAAAGATGTCGTATATCCATCTTTCTTTACTTTACCAGGTGGATTATGAACTTTTTCTCTTAACTGTTTCTTTTCATATTCATCACCATTATCCGTTAAAGCAAAAACATCAAAATAAACCCATTGTATGTTACAATGAACGTACTCCCTGTGGTCAACTTCAAATATATAGGTTCGAGTTTCACCTATTGCTAAATCATTATCAGAAACGTTTGATGGGGTTATAATATAATTATTTTTAGGATGGGAGTCCTGCCCAGCAACTATTTCTAATATATTTATCTGGTGACCAGTATTATTTGTAATATCTAATTCTATTAAGCATCCCCATTGTCCATTTGTTATGGTCCCACTAAACTTGACACTATCAGAAAAATATGCAAATGTCTGGAATCCTACTACGCTTTTGGAAATGATAAAAAGTCCAATCATTACCGTACAGATCCATATTTTTTTATTCACTTTTACACCCCTTTACATATTAGCCGTTACCTAAACACTTCGTTCTTAATTAAGAATTACTAACTACATTTTATCCTATTTCTTTTAAAAAATAAACAAATTTACACATTATTAAGAACGGATTTTATTTAACTTAAATCGTAAACGTATTACAAGTAATGTACCTATAACAAATAAACCCAAACCAAGTAGCATGTAATTGAAAGAATTAGTTGCAGTGTCAGGCAATGTGCTTCCTCCTGGATTTGTAGAATCAACCGGGATAGTAGGTTCATCTTTATACTCCTCTTCCGCTACAAATATTAAATTTAACCCTGTTGATAATCCTTGATATTCATTACCTAATTCATGTGGGACAGAAAACTTAAAAAGTAGTTTTTCTTTACTAAATATAGATACCTTTCTATCAGATAACCCTTGAAAATCCTGAACTTTACCGTCAAAAAACATATTATTATCTGAATCTAGGACAGTTAGCTCAAGAGCATTGTAATACTTTTGTGATCCGCCATTGAATTCGACAAAAGTTGAATACGAAAATCCGATATTTCCTTTATTTAGTACTTCTAGTGGCTTTATAATTTGATCGCCTGGTTTTAGACCACCTAAGTTTATGAATGTACTACTAGGGAAGGTTTCAATAATTAACACTTTTTCAGAGTCTGTAGCGCCAGTCTGAAAAATTGGTGTGTATATAATGAAAAAAACTGTAGAAATAATTAACACCAATAAATATTTAATTTTCACAAAAAAACCTCCAAAATAAAGGCTTTAAAAAAAGATGGAGATTGAATAATCTCCATCTCTATATTAATTATTAATTCTTTTTATCGTCCATATCTACATCATCACCAAATTGGTTTCTGTATTCTCTATCATTAATGTTGTCAGTTGGACGGTATTCTCCTCCGCCACCATCTTTAAAGTTATCTAGGTTTTCTTTGTCATAAAGTTTTCCTTCGTACTGTAATCCAGTAAAGCTAAACTTAATATCAGTTACATCACCTTGTAATTGGTTTTGTTTTTCACCTGTATCAGCAAATTCTAAAACATATGTTACAGCTTTAATATGATCCCATGACCCTGATACATGTGCAGGTAAGTATCCAATGTACTTACCAACATCACTAATCGTATGAGTATTCAATGTAGTATCTACATTATTTGTAAGGGAAGAAAGTTGAGCTAATGTCACATCTCCTGATAGTTCCCATAATGCTAATAAATCTACACCACCAAATTTTAACTCTCTAACATAAATAGCCCCATCAGTTCCTTTTACACTACTTGCATCAATATCCATAAATACGTTCATAGGTAAAGTACCTTGATTGTTTAATACCATTGCAGGATCTTGGTTATCATGCTTAGCAACAAGTTTGTCTCCTGGTTTCCAACCAGTGATGTTAAATGACTCTAAGTAAGGCTCATGTGGCTTTAACACGATTGTTCCGTTTGTAAATTTACTGTCCGTTGATGTTGAATCACTGAAATAAGCAAATGTTCCTCCGATAGTAGCCATAGACGCTAAAGCGATCGTAGCGGCACTACCTAATAATTTTTTCTTAATGTTCATTAGTAAAATTCCTCCTCAGCTATGTAGCTATTAATATTTATTGAACTTCTCTATCGAGAGAAGATACAACCTAATTAGGCAATACTTTTGTTCTCATTTGTACTTGGTTCATTTCCTTTGGATTGTTCCCATCGTGATAACAGCTTCCATACAGAGAAAACTTCGATACCAATTACTAACAAACCAGGAATTATTAAAGCTAAACCTATTCCTTTCTTGGATTGAAGAAAGGATAATATATAACCAAGATATGGAATAGTAATATCTGAATGCTTACCTAAGATATTTTGAGCAGGTATAGGCATTGGATCTGCTGCTTCATTGCTATCACCTTGTGCGATAAATTCTAATTGACCAAAATTAAATATCTCAGTTATTCTATGCGTTATTATTCTAGTATTCTCATGGATAGGAGATTCGAAAGTTATAACATCTCCAACTTGTAATTCCCTCGGATCTACTTCTTCTACAAATATTGCGGAACCGGTTGGTATGGTAGGTTCCATCGATCCTGATAAAACGATCATCATTGTTTTCCCAAAAAATTTGGGCGTTCCACCTGATAGATGAGATGAAATGGCTAGAATTGCAGCAAATACTAAACAAAATAGCAGGATACCCGTTGTTATTTTGCTTATTATTTTGAGAAATTTCACTTTACCGCCTCCTAATACTTTCAAAATAATAAGTTGGTGTTCGTTGTAGGTTTGTTATTGTTCTCTTTAACGAACCTTACAATACGAAGTATATAACACATTGTTCGTTATGAAAAACCTTAAATTCGTTTATTTTTCGTTAAAAAGAACATATAACCTTCGTTTACCTCCTTATTTCTACCATTTCCTAACTATTTTGTTTTTTATAAAGAATCTTTCGTACTTTATAATGAACATTATGACATACATATAAGGGGAAAGTGATATGGTTGGTGACCGGATTAAAAAGTTGCGGAAAAGTCGTGGTTATTCGATAAGTGAATTGGCGGAGAAAGCTGGTGTTTCTAAGTCTTACTTAAGTTACTTAGAACGCGATCTCCAAACAAACCCTTCCTTACAGTTCTTAAACAAGATTGCTTCTTCGTTAGGTACCGATATCGAGTATTTATTAAATGGTGGAACAGATGGAGTAAACAACTCCCAAACAGATAACCTTTTAATAGATGAAGAGTGGACTAGACTACTTCAAAAGGCAATCAAGGAAGGTATGACAAAAGAGGATTTTATTTACTTTCGTGATTATTTACATTTTAAAAAATGGCAAGAGACAAAAAAGAATTAAGGGAGATAACATGGACATCGAATATGAGTTAGATACCGATTGGATTAAAATGATTATAGAAGCAAAAGAAATGGGGATGACAAGAGAAGAAATAAGTCAAGCATTAATGGAGCTTAATAAAATAGTTAAATAAGTACTTTAAGGGAGAGCATCGTGTCTCTCTTTTTTCTTTGGGCTCTTTTCATAAAGATTGTTGCTTTTAGTTTTAATTTGAAAACAAGAGTGGATTGGAGCGGAAGGCACTGGACTCCTGCGGGAAGTAGAGCGAAGCGTGAGACCCCACAGGCGGAAAGCCGAGGAGTAGGTTTTTTCACGATAATGAAAATAACCTTCCCCTGAGCTCCCCGCGGAAAGCCAGTGCCTGCAGCGGAAAGGAACGGATAACATTCTTATATAGCTAAAGTTTATTGAAAAACAACAAAGTTTACGAAAAGAGCCTTTTAATTCTACCATTCTTTAGTAAAATAAAAGATATGACAAAATTTGAGGTAATTACATGAACATGAAGAACCAAAAGCATTTGCCAAAGGAAAATATATATTGGATATTTACTATTACTAGTATCATCTTAATGACGTTAGGGTCTTTCATTGAACTGTGGGAGAATGGAATAACTACTACATTTATTATACATCTACTAATGGTACTCGTTATTTCGGTACTATTAATTATTTATCCTAAAAATAAGAGCATTTATACGAAATATGCGTTGAATATTGCAATGCCTATATACTTTTATGCGATGTTTATTATGTATCCTTTTACACTTTCTCCTTTTCTTATTATTTGTTTCATACCAGGGATAGCCATATTGTTCTATAATCAAAAGTTATTTTATTTTTCATTAATTAATAATGTTGTAATCGTCATTTCCTTTATGGTTTATGTATTCCTTGTGGATCAAGGAGCGGGGTTTCCAATTTTTCATAAAGATTTAGCAGGTTATGCGATTAATTTTCTAGCATGCCAAGCAATGCTTTATTTTATTTTTGCACTGCTACAGAAAAAGATTGAAGAGCAAAGACAATATTATCAGCAACTTCAAGCCGATGAACGGTTAAAGACTACCGGACAATTGGCTGCAGCAGTTGCACACGAAATCCGAAATCCCATTACAGTTGTGAAAGGGTTTATTCAATTATATGAGCAAGACAAGCAACTACCTGAACATGTTAAAAAGCACTATCAATTAATGTTAGGTGAGCTGAATACAGCTGAAACCGTTATTTCTGATTTTTTAACGCTAGCAAAGCCTGATGTCAATGAGGTAGAAAGTATTGAAATAAAGCCTGCTCTCTATAATGTAATGGATTTATTAAATACGTATGCTTTAATTGATACCATCCAAATTGAATTAGACATTGAAGATGATTATTCTATCCAATGTACATTAATCGAATTTAAGCAGTTATTCGTCAACTTATTAAAGAATGCGATTGAAGCTTCCGAGCATGGGGGAACAGTTCGAGTAACGGTGAGAAGAGGCAATAGTAGAGTAAAAATCGTCATTGTCGACCAAGGTGTTGGTATGTCTAAGGAACAATTAAAAAGAATCGGTACCCCTTTCTATTCTTTAAAAGCAAAAGGTACTGGTCTCGGATTAATGATATGCTTTAATATCGTTCAAAAATATGAAGGAACGATTGAATTCTTTAGCAAAGAAGGCAACGGAACAGAAGTAACCGTTACGTTTCCATTAGTTGAATAGATATAAAAAAACCACTTTTCGGATTAGAAAAGTGGTTTTCATTATTTAAGCGAAAAATGCGATCGCTAATGTTAAAACGAAGAATAACACTGATAAAACAATCGTTGCACGGTGTAAATATAAATCTAAACCGCGAGCTTTTTGTTTACCAAAAAGTGTTTCTGCTCCACCAGAGATTGCTCCAGAAAGACCAGCGCTTTTACCCGATTGTAATAATACAACACCAATAAGTGCAATAGAAGTTAATACAAGAAGAATAATTAAGAAAATTTGCATATGACGACGACACCTCCTGCGAACGGACAAATATACTTACAACAAATGTATCATATTATTGCCTTCTATACAAGATACTAAAATTAGTGGAATATTGCCAATGCAGTTAGTTTCCTTGTTCAAATGAGTAGTCTCTCCCCGTACGGGCAACTTTGTTCCAGCCTTCCCTTTTTATAAAATAAGAGACCGTGCCAATACAAATAATTAGAATATTTAAAAACCTAAAAAATATTAGGTCTAGGACAATAGTTAGAGCAATAGAATGAATATTGACGCGAGGGAAAATTTGGTTATATTTGGAAGCGACATATAGTGCAACGAAGTTATAAAGAAGATTACAAGTGGAAGATAAGATGATATATAGTAAGATAAACCTCGAATCAAATGTGTTTAGATTGAACAAAATCCAGATAACGCCAGTGAAAAAAATATAGCTACAGACGATACCAATAAAAAAAGAGTCGATAAGGAAAAAGAAAGATAATTTTCTTGTAAAAATAGTAGTTAGAAATTCTTTTTTATAAAGAACTAAGCAATCAGTGAACGCTTTTTGCCAACGGATTCGTTGTTTATACAAGTCTCTCCATGATTCTGGCACTTCTGTATAGCAAGCCGCATCAGGAAGAAAGAGTATTTTACTTCTTGGATGTTGTTTTAAATAGTTTTGTACTTTTATCGTTATATCGATGTCTTCACCAACTGTATTTCGATACCCATTCACATGGAGTAAGACATCTTTTCTAAACACACCAAAGGCTCCAGAGATAATCGATAATGCATTGGATTTAGCTAATGACGATTTATATATAAAGAACCCACGGAAGTACTCTAATATTTGTAATTTGACGATCAACTTAGTTTTTAACGTCGGAAACAATGTTCCATTTTTCCACTTACGACCTTGTAACACATGGACAATGCCACCAGCAGCTATAACCTCTTTGTCTTCAAAAGCATCATTTATCCTATCGAGGGCGCTATTGTCTAATATACTGTCAGCATCTAGCGTAACGATAATGGAATGGGTGGCTAGCATAATACCTGCGTTCAGGGCGTCTGCTTTTCCGCCATTTAATTTATCAATTAGAATGAAGTTAGCATGTTGTATTCCTTCATAAATAGCCTTTATTGGCTTAAACTCTAATTTTGTTAATAAGTATCTTTTGTCTACTTGTTTAAGTTGTATGGACTCACAAATCTTTTCTAATGTATGATCTGCAGAGCCATCGTTTATGAAAATAAACTCTACATTTTTATAAGTTAATTTTTTCATTGACTCTATTGTTGTTTCGATAATTGTTGCCTCATTATAACAAGGTATAAGTACGGATATGCCTCGTTTCCGCTCTGAAATAGGTGTTTTCTTTCTTGTATATTGTTTCATTGCAAATAAGCCATTTATCATGTGATAGATAGGAAATAAAATGGTCATCGAAAAGAGCATGATGGAAAAAATAATGATCACCTAATTGTTCACCCATTTCTCATGTAGTATTTCAACGGAGTCAATATGAAAAACTGCTGGAAATTTAGTAGATGAGGTTGGTGAACCTGGCCAATCTCCACCAATGGCAAGATTTATTATTAGCTTCATAGGTATGTTTGGGATATTTTCTTCTGTTCTAAAAGTTGTAACCCCATTAACTAGCCACTCCAATTTGTCTTTTGTCCATATAAGTTCATACGTATGGAAAACGTCATTATTCATTATTTCTCTAGATTCATATACTGTTTGAATGTTGCCACTAGCATTTCTATAATGATGCACAAAATAAATTTTATTTGGCTGACTCCCGATTACTTCCATGATGTCGACTTCGGGTATGTAATCGTCGTTAGAAATTGGTGCAAGCCATATAGCAGGAAATAACCCTTTTCCGACTGGATATTTGGCACGCATTTTTATATGCCCATACAAAATTGGATATTCGTTAGAAGTGTGTATAAGCCCAGATGTAAAGTCCTTTCCACCTTTTGACTCTTTTTTACCTGTTAGTTGAAGCACACCTTCCTGAACGGAAACATTGTGATCTGAATAATATTGAAGCTCATTATTGAAGTTCTCCTCCCGAACCAACACCTCCCAAATGTACGGATTTAGTCCCTTTGAAAAGTCATCCATCACATTTACATACTTCATCCCATTCCATTCTTTGTTTTTTTCTAACACTCTAATAGCAGCGTGATTCGAGCTATTCGTATCTGAATGAAAAGTCATAGTAGCAATCCATATTAAGCTAGCAACAATAAGAAATAGAAAGAACCGACTCATAAAACCACCTTTTTTTACCAATTTCTAATAAATTCTTCATCTTTTTTCGAGAAAAAGGATTATGGTATTATGAAATGTATTACGATTGGACGCTTTTAGAACTAAAGCTAGAAGAAAAAGTAGGAGAAACTCCTTTAGAAGGTTATAAGTGATGAACATTATTTGAATATTAGAACTAAATAAACGCAAAAAAACCCCACTGTTCTTTTTGAACAGTGGGGTTTGCTTTATATTACTTCTTTAAGTTGTAGAAAGATTTTAATCCATCATAACGTGCAGTGTCACCAAGTTGATCTTCGATGCGAAGAAGTTGGTTGTACTTCGCTACGCGGTCTGTACGAGATGGAGCACCTGTTTTGATTTGGCCAGCGTTTGTTGCAACAGCGATGTCAGCGATTGTGCTGTCTTCTGTTTCACCAGAACGGTGAGAGATTACTGCTGTGTAACCAGCGCGTTTAGCCATTTCGATTGCTTCGAATGTTTCAGTAAGTGTACCGATTTGGTTTACTTTGATTAGGATAGAGTTACCGATTTTGCGCTCGATACCTTCTGCTAATTTTTTCGTGTTTGTAACGAAAAGGTCGTCACCAACTAATTGGATCTTGTCGCCTAGGCGCTCTGTCATTAGCTTGAAGCCTTCCCAGTCGTTCTCGTCTAAGCCATCTTCAATAGAAATGATTGGGTATTTTTCAGCCATCTTCGCGTAGAATTCTACCATTTCTTCAGAAGTGTAAACTACACCTTCACCTTTAAGATGGTATTTGCCGTCTTCTTTGTTAAAGAACTCAGAAGCTGCAGCGTCCATCGCTAGCATTACTTGCTCACCAGGTGTGTACCCAGCTTTCTCGATTGCTTCTACGATTGTTTGAAGAGCTTCTTCGTTAGATCCTAAGTTAGGAGCGAATCCACCTTCATCACCTACAGCCGTGTTTAAGCCTTTTGCACTTAATACAGCTTTAAGAGCGTGGAAAATTTCTGCACCCATACGTAATGCTTCTGTGAAGTTTTCTGCTCCAACAGGCATTACCATGAATTCTTGGATGTCTACGTTGTTGTCAGCGTGCTCTCCACCGTTAATGATGTTCATCATTGGTACAGGAAGAGTTTTCGCGTTGAAGCCACCTAAGTGTTGGTATAACGGAACTTCTAAATAGTCAGCTGCTGCGCGAGCTACTGCCATAGAAACACCAAGGATAGCGTTAGCACCTAGGCTACCTTTGTTTTCTGTACCGTCAAGCTCGATTAAAGCTTGGTCAATTGCAACTTGCTCAAGAACGTCATAAAGACCGATAAGTTCAGGAGCGATTTTTTCGTTAACGTTGTCAACAGCGGTTAGTACGCCTTTACCTAAGTAACGAGATTTGTCTCCGTCACGTAATTCAACTGCTTCGTGCTCACCAGTTGATGCACCACTTGGTACCATTGCGCGGCCGAATGCACCAGATTCTGTGTAAACTTCTACTTCGATTGTTGGGTTACCGCGAGAGTCCATGACTTCGCGTGCGTAAATATCAGAGATAATTGGCATGTTTGATAGTCTCCTTTTTATTTGAAAAATTATTTTTTAATTAAGCTTGTTCCTGTCATTTCGGCAGGTTTTTTTACTCCGAGTAGGTCTAGAACGGTTGGAGCCAAGTCCCCTAGTTTCCCTCCGTTATGTAACTCAATCCCAGTTTGGGTTACGATAACAGGTACAGGATTTGTCGTGTGGGCCGTCATTGGACTTCCTTCCATCGTTACCACTTCATCTGCATTTCCGTGGTCAGCAGTGATAATGGCAACTCCGCCTTTTGCTTCGATTGCTGCTACGACTTTTCCTAAACATTCATCTACTACTTCCACCGCTTTAATTGTTGGCTCTAGCATACCAGAATGACCAACCATGTCAGGGTTTGCGAAGTTTAAGATAATCGCATCATGTTTTTCTGCCTCAATTTCCTTCACAAGTGCTTCTGTTAGTTCATAAGCACTCATTTCAGGCTTTAAGTCATATGTTGCCACCTTTGGAGAATTGATTAAAAGGCGTTCTTCTCCTGGGAATGGCTCTTCACGTCCACCGCTCATAAAGAACGTAACGTGCGGATATTTTTCCGTCTCAGCGATACGAAGTTGTTTTAAACCGTTTTGGGCTAAAACTTCACCTAATGTGTTGTCCATTCCTACTGGTTCAAAAGCAACGTACCCATCTACTGTTTCACTAAAATGTGTTAAACATACAAACATTAAGTCTTGTGGGTGGTTTTCACCGCGGTCAAACGCGCGGAAGTCTTTGTTTGTAAAGGTGTTCGAAATTTGAATCGCACGGTCAGGGCGGAAATTATAGAAAATAACCGCGTCATTATCTTGAATCGTTGCCACAGGACTACCGTCTTCTTTTGTCATAACAGAAGGTAAGACAAACTCATCAAAGATACCGTTGTTATACGAGTCATTAATACATTCTACTGCGTTAGAGTATATTGGGCCATCGCCATACACCATTGCACGGTAAGACTTTTCTACACGATCCCAACGCTTGTCACGGTCCATCGAATAGTAACGACCGGAGATAGTCGCAATCTCGCCAACACCGTTTTGGAGAATGTATTCATTTAGCTGTTGAATATATTGTGGAGCGGTTTGTGGTCCAACATCACGGCCGTCTAAAAAACCGTGAATGTAAACGCGCTCGACACCTTGCGTTTTGGCAAGCTCTAGTAATGCAAACAAGTGTTGAATATGACTATGTACGCCACCGTCTGAAAGTAAGCCAAACACATGTAGACATGAGTTTTTTTCTTTTACATGATTCATTGCATTAATGAACGTTTCGTTTTGTTCGAAATGACCTTCACGAATCGCAACGTTTACACGCGTTAAACTTTGGTACACAATTCGTCCTGCACCAATGTTTAAATGTCCAACTTCGGAATTACCCATTTGGCCTTGTGGTAGTCCAACTGCTTCTCCACTCGCAATAAGCTCTGCATGAGGATACGTCTCCCAGAACGTATCAAAATTAGGCTTTTTCGCTAGGGCAACAGCGTTCCCACTTTTTTCACCACGTAGGGCAAAACCGTCTAAAATAATTAGTGCAACTGGCTTTTTACTCATTCTTACCTGCCTCCAAAAGCTGTAGGAAAGACTGAGGCTCTAAGCTTGCGCCACCAACTAAAGCACCATCGATATCAGATTGTGCCATGTATTCTTTAATGTTAGCAGGTTTTACACTTCCACCATATTGAATACGAACAGCATTTGCAGCAGCTTCACCGAATTCAGCAGCTACAACACCACGAATGTGTGCACATACTTCGTTTGCATCTTCTGCAGTAGAAGACTTACCAGTACCGATTGCCCAAATTGGCTCGTATGCGATAACTGTTTGTTTTACTTGGTCTTCTGTTAAACCTGTTAATGCTTTTTTCACTTGGTTTCCAACTAGGTCGTTTGTTTGACCAGCTTCACGCTCTTCAAGTGTTTCGCCACAACAAACGATAGGTGTGATTCCGTATTGGAATGCTGCTAATGTTTTTTTGTTTACAGATTCGTCTGTTTCTGCGAACATTTCGCGACGCTCAGAGTGACCGATTACACAATAGCCAACGCCTAAGTCTTTTAGTGCAGCTGGGCTTGTTTCACCAGTGAATGCACCGCTTTCTTCAAAGTGCATGTTTTGGGCACCGATTTTTAAGTCTTTGCCTTCTGTGTTTGTTACTAGACGTTCTAAAAATAATGCTGGTGCACATACAACTGCGTCTACTTTTGTTGGAGAAGGAACTAGTCCTTTTACTTCTTCGACGAAGCTTACTGCTTCTGATAGTACTTTGTGCATTTTCCAGTTACCAGCGATGATTGGTTTACGCATGTTTGAAAACATCCTTTCCATGCTTGTTTTTGGCTGCCTTTTTGCAATATTGTCCGTTGATTTCCGCTGCAGTCACTCGCTTTCCGCGGGGAGGGATGTGAGCCTCCTCGGCTTCGCCTGTGGGGTCTCACACTTCCCTCTATTTCCCGCAGGAGTCGAGTGCCTTCAGCTCCAATCAACTCTTGGTTTTGAATATTTGCAAAAGCATCAATCTTTGTAAAAAACTCTTAAAAATTTTACTTATCGTTTAATGCTACTACTCCTGGTAGGGCTTTGCCTTCCATGAATTCTAGGGATGCGCCTCCACCTGTGGAGATGTGACTCATTTTGTCTGCTAGGTTGAATTTTTCAACTGCAGCTGCGGAGTCGCCTCCACCGATGACTGAATATGTATTCGTAGATTCAGCAAGCGCTTCTGCAACAGCTTTTGTTCCGCTAGCAAACGCTTCGTATTCAAATACCCCCATCGGTCCATTCCAAATCACAAGCTTAGAGTTACGGATTACGTCTGCATAAATCTCAGCAGATTTCGGTCCAGCGTCTAAACCTTCCCAGTCGGATGGAATTTCTTCGATAGGTACAACCTTTGTATTTGCATCTCTAGAAAACTCATCGGCTACCACTACATCTACTGGGATGTAGAAGTTAACACCGTTATTTTTCGCTTTTTCCATAAACGATTTTGCTAAATCAATTTTATCTTCTTCTAGTAGAGATTTACCTACATCATGTCCTAATGCCTTGATGAACGTGTAAGCAAGTCCTCCACCAATAATTAAGTTATCTACTTTATCTAAAAGATTGTCAATAACACCGATTTTATCTTTTACTTTCGCTCCACCGATAATAGCTGTGAATGGACGATCAGGATTAGAAAGAGCTTTTCCTAAAACATCTAATTCTTTTTCCATTAAAAGGCCAGAAACGGCTACATCTACATGGTGTGCAATTCCTTCTGTAGAAGCATGTGCACGGTGTGCTGCACCGAATGCGTCGTTAACGTACACGTCAGCTAGTTCGGCGAAACTTTTCGCAAGCTCTGCGTCGTTCTTTTCTTCACCAGGGTAGAATCGAACGTTTTCTAGTAAAAGAACATCGCCTTCTGCCATCGCATCAACTTTTGCTTTTACCTTTTCACCGTATGCTTCGTCCGCTTTTGCTACAGGGCGACCAAGTAGTTCTTGAAGGCGTGCTGCTACCGGTGTTAAACGTAGCTCTTCTACTACTTCCCCTTTAGGACGGCCTAAGTGACTTGCTAAAATAACTTTTGCACCGTTGTCTACTAAATGTTGAATAGTAGGAAGTGCTGCGCGAATACGAGTTTCGTCGCCAACTACTCCGTTTTTCATTGGAACGTTGAAGTCAACACGACAAAATACTCTTTTACCTTTTACATCAATGTCACGAATGCTTTTCTTGTTCATGTGAAAAGGCCTCCCCTTTTTAGGAATTTTATTATCCAAATGGCTGTTTTCGGTTTTTAGTTGCTCTAAACTCAAGTAGCCAGCAAACTTTGTCCGTTGATTTCCGCTGCAGGCACTTGCTTTCCGCGGGGAGGGATGCGAGCCTCCTCGGCTTCGCCTGTGGGGTCTCGCACTTCCCTCTACTTCCCGCAGGAGTCAAGTGCCTTCCGCTACAATCAACTCAGTGTTTCAAAAGCTACAAAGACCTACAGCCATTTAGAAAAAAGCCAAACATAAAGAAAGGAGGAAGGGATATGTACCCCGTCCCCCTTTTAACCACTACTTATTATATCTAAAAGGCTTGTGAAATCTCAAATATTTTGTGAAAGATTATAGACCTTTAGCAGCCATGTATACAGCTAAGTCTAACACACGGTGAGAATATCCGCTCTCGTTGTCATACCAAGAGATAACTTTAACCATGCTACCTTCCATTACCATCGTAGATAATGCGTCGATAGTAGAAGAGTCTGGGTTACCATTGTAGTCACCAGATACTAATGGCTCTTCAGAGTAACCTAAGATTCCTTTTAAATCACCTTCAGCAGCTGCTTTGAATGCTGCGTTTACTTCTTCCGCTGTTACGTCTTTATCTAATTCTGCAACTAAGTCAACTAAAGAAACGTTAGGAGTTGGAACACGCATCGCTCCACCATTTAATTTACCTTTTAATTCAGGTAATACTAGAGAAACTGCTTTTGCAGCACCAGTAGAAGTTGGGATGATGTTTTCAGCTGCTGCACGAGCACGACGGTAATCTTTATGTGGTAAGTCTAAAATCTGTTGGTCGTTCGTGTAAGAGTGAACAGTTGTCATCATTCCACGTTTGATACCGAAGTTATCGTTTAATACTTTAGCGAATGGAGCTAGACAGTTAGTCGTACAAGAAGCGTTAGACACTACATCGTGGTTTGCAGCATCGTACTTGTCTTCGTTAACACCCATTACGATTGTGATATCTTCGTCAGTAGCAGGTGCAGAGATGATTACTTTCTTTGCTCCAGCTTCTAAGTGTTTCGCAGCGTCAGCACGCTTCGTGAAGAAACCAGTAGATTCCACTACGATGTCAACACCCATAGCACCCCAAGTTAATTTCGCAGGGTCACGCTCAGCTGTTACTTTGATCGCTTTTCCGTTTACTACTAAGCTGTTGCCATCAACTGTTACTTCAGCGTCTAATCTGCCGTGAACAGAATCATATTTTAAAAGGTGAGCAAGCATGTTAGCATCTGTTAAGTCGTTAACTGCTACTACTTCTACCTCAGCGTTTTTTAAAGCTGCACGAAATACGTTACGTCCAATACGTCCAAAACCATTAATACCAATTTTTACTGCCATGTTAAGTTCCTCCTTAGGATTCTAAGAAAATTTTTATTTTGTATGGCTACATTCGTAACCTATTTGAAGGGGTGTTACTCCCTAATCAACTCTTTTGCTGCACCTTCATCTGTTATAAGAATCGTGTTAGGTGCTTGTTTTAAGTAAGCCCGGATTGCTTTTGCCTTAGATGCTCCTCCAGCAACAGCGATTACCGTTTCTATTTTTTCCAATTCAGCAAGTTGCATTCCAACTGTTTTTACTTTATGAACAACTTCTCCTTGTTCATTAAAATAATAGCCAAACGCTTCGGCAACTGCCTGTTTTTGCTCGATCGTAGCTACTTTAGCTTGATCAGTTTTTCGACGTTCTGCCATCGTTTTAGCGTCCCCTATACTGTGAACGACCATACTACATTTTTTAATGAGGGAAAGTACCTCTTTAATCGAAGGTTCTTCAATCATCGTTTGGTAGGATGCGTTACTTAGTTCATCAGGAATGTGTAGTAAACGATAGCTTCCTAATGCTTTTTCAGCCATTGAGGCACAAATGGTGTTTGCTTGATTTTGTACATTCTCTCCAAGGCCACCTCGAGCTGGTACGAAAAGAAGTTCACGATTTTTAGCATCCGGTTTCATCATCTCTGCAACTGCAGCAATCGTTGTGCCACCCGCAACTCCGATAATATTCTCTGCATGGAATCGTTCTCTCATACATGTGACACATGCGCGTCCCATCTCTTTTTTCACCCAAGGAGATGTATCACTATCTCCAGCAACAACGACAACATTAGGTAGATGAAGTGTTTTTTTTACTTTTTCTTCTAAGTGTTTAAGTCCGAAGACTTCCTTCATCATTTCTTCTAACTTTTGCATGAGTACTGTACCCTCTTGCGTTAACGTCATACCGGATGAGTGTACAAGAAGTAAGTTTTGCGATTTTAAAAAATCGACTTCACTCCGGAGTACTCGTTCGCTCAAACCTAAGTTGACCGACAAAGCTCTTCTTCCAATTGGCTGCATTAATCGTATGTAGCGTAAAATCTCGTAACGTTTCTGCATAATGGAAAGAAGATCGGGTAACAATTTCTTTTGTACTTCAATTAACTCTCTCATGATAGCTACCCCTTTTAGTGGTTCATTATTCTTAAAAATGATATGATGGACGTTTTTCGTCCCTCTATGACATATTATGTCCCACCACTAATAAAAAAAATTCACCTTTGCTACATCTTGATTGTAACAAAGATGAAACCCTTATTGCAACTAGGTTTTACCCCAATTTTTCATGTAAACGTTTTCTTATGTCTTCTTTGTGAAAAATTCCTTCTGCATAAACTTCTCCATCGTTCTCGAGTACTGGAATTCTAATTTGATATAACTCTAACAATGCATCATCTTTATAAATATCTACTTCTTTAAATGTAAACTCATACTCTTTTTGCAAATCTTCCACTATCACTTTTGCCTTATCACAAAGCGAACAATTTTCTTTAGAATATAGAATAAATTCCAATTTAACTCACCTTTCAATCGTACCTTTTTCTCATGGAAGAAGATGGAATTCCGAGAATGTCCCGATATTTTGCCACTGTCCTTCGCGAGATATCTATATGATAATCTTTCTTCATTATAGTTGTCAGCTTTTGATCGGATAACGGTTTTCGTTTATCTTCCCCATCGACTAATTTTTGTAGCACTTGATGGACTTGCTTAGACGATTTATCTTCAGCGTATACCGTTGCTACACCTTGACTAAAGAAGTGCTTTAATTCATATAGTCCGAATGGAGTTTGAACATATTTATCTTTCGTCGCACGACTTACTGTAGATTCGTGGACTTGAAGCCTTTTGGCAATCATTTTTAATGTTAACGGTTTCAAAAATTCAGGGCCATTTAAGAAAAAACTTTGTTGCAGGATGACAATCTCCTCCATAACTGCTACAAGTGTCTTTTTCCTGTAATCTATACTTCGAATGAGCCATTGGCAATGCCTCATTTTTTCTTCCAAATAATCGTTCGCTTCTTTTTTTAAGGCTCTTTGATATAATCGATTAACCGTTAACTGTGGTAAAAATTCGTCATTAACGCCAACTAGCCAATCTCCATTTATTTTTTGTACCATCAAGTCAGGAACAATATATTTCGGTTGTTCTCTCGTTTCATATTGTTGACCTGGTCGTGGATTTAAAGTCGTGATCAAATCAAAGAGGTGTTGGACTTCTTTTAATGTAATTTCATATTTTTTTGATATTGTTTTGAACGTTTTTTGCGAAAGTAAGTCAAAATCGTTTTCAATAATTCGTTCAGCCAGTAGTTCACGGTTGTCCATACTTTTTAGCTGAAGAAGTAAGCATTCTTTTAGATTTCTTGCACCTATACCTGATGGATCGAGATTTTGTATGGTTTGTATCGCTTTTTGTACTTCTACTTCTTGTTTCCGAAGTTGCTTTGCAATGAAAGTTGTTTCTTCCGTGATATAGCCGTTTTTGTCGATATAGTCTAGCATGGCTTGTAATGTCGCATGCTCTTGTTTTGATAAGTGTAAGTCAAGTAATTGTGCCTTTATATGATCATGTAATGTTTCGCCTTGATAGCTAACATTTTCAATGGAAAATTCGTTTGAGTTGATGCTCGTAGTACGATTTCTAATTGGATGTGTGTTTGTAAATGTTTCTTTTAGATCAAGTAACGGATTTTCTAATACTTGTTCTTGTATATATGTCGCAAGTTCGATTGTGGAATATTGAAGTAATGAAATGGCTTGCTTTAATTCTTGAGTCATCGCAAGCTTTAACGTTTGCATT